>JAJZZR010000108.1 GCA_021797465.1 Pseudomonadota bacterium
GCGACCGGAGCGCTCAGCGCGAGCACGACGCACGCGAGACTTTGCCATCTGGGTGACTTCATGGAATCGACCTCCGGCGCAAGAAGTGCAGATTATCTCACTGCGCGCAGCCGGCGTCGATCAGGATCCGCGCATACCCCAGACCAGCGCGCGATTGTTCGCCGGCATCGGTCGGTCCTCCAGGAGTGTCATCCCGGACGACTGCGCCAGCCCATCCACAGTCTCGAAATCGCGAATGCCGCTGTGTGGCGATCTTTGCTTGAGCCAGCCGTCGAACGCGGCATTGCTTGCGCTGGTGAAGGCGCCGCCGTATTTGAACGGACCATACGCGACCAATACCCCGCCCTCCTCGAGTATCGCCGGCAGCGCGGTGAACAGCGCGCGCACGCCCGCCCAGCTCATGATGTGCAACGTATTTGCCGTGAACACGCCATCGAAGTGCGCGTCGGGCCAGGGACCGAAGACATCCAGGACGAACGGAGGCCTCAGGTTCGGCAGACGGGCCTCATCGATCCACAGGCGAATACCCGCCAGATTGGGCTCGAGATCGGATGTCTGCCAGATCAACCCCGGCAGCGCGCCCGCGAAGTGCACCGCATGCTGCCCGGTCCCGCTGCCGATCTCGAGCACCTGCCGCCGGCCGGCGAAGTGCTGGCGCAGCACCTCGAGGATCGGGCCTTTGTTGCGTTCGCAGGGCTCCGCATGGGGCTTGGCTTCGGGCATGGCGGCTCTATGATATCCGCAGCGCAGCCGCGCTGTACCCCGGCGAGATTCTATGCAACACACTGGGAATCAAATGGGCATCGGCACGCGGCTGTCCAAGCTGGGCAGGATGTCCGATGAGCATTTCGGCTTCATCAATACACCGACTTACCGGGGCTCGACCGTCCTGTTCAAGACCCTGGACGACCTCGAGCAGGGCCGCGCCCGATACACCTACGGTACCGCCGGCACACCGACGGTGGAGAGCCTGGAAAGCGCCTGGACATCGCTCACCGGCGCCGCCGGCACCGTGCTGTGCCCGTCAGGGCTCGGCGCGGTGGCGATGGCGCTGTTGAGCACGCTCAAACAGGGTGACCATCTGCTCATGCCCGACAGCGTGTACCTCCCGACACGCTCGCTGTGCTGCGGCCTTCTGGCCCGATTCGGCATCGAAACGACCTTTTACGACCCTCTGTTGGGCGGCGGTCTCGAGCCGCTCGTCAAAGCGAACACGTCGACGATCTTTCTCGAGTCGCCCGGCTCACAGACCTTCGAGATCCAGGATGTGCCGGCCCTCATCGAGTTGGCCGGTCGGCGCGGCATCAAGACGATCATTGACAATACCTGGGCCACTCCGCTGTTCTTCTCTCCCCACGAGCACGGCTGCGATTTGGCGGTGGAAGCCGGCACCAAGTACCTGAGCGGGCATTCCGATCTGCTCCTGGGACTGGTGAGCGCGCGCGCCGAGGCATGGCCGGCTCTGAAGAAAACCCATCAAAGCATGGCCATGCTGCCGGGACCCGAGGACTGCGCCCTCGCCCTGCGGGGAATGCGCACCCTGCACATCCGACTCAAGGAGGCGCAGACCCGCGGTCTGGAGATGGCGCGCTGGCTGCAGGCGCAGCCGGAGGTGGCGACCCTCCTGCATCCCGCCTTCCCGTCCTGCCCGGGCCACGAGCACTGGAAGCGCGACTTCAAGGGCTCCACCGGCGTGTTCTCCGTCATTCTGCAGCCGGGATTCAGCCGGGAGAGCCTCGCCGACATGGTCGATCACCTGTCGATCTTCGGCATGGGCTATTCCTGGGGCGGCTTCGAGAGCCTCATCGTCCCGTTCGACTGCCGCGGGTACCGAACCGCGACCCGCTGGAATCCCAGTGGTTTCGCCCTGCGGCTGCAGATCGGACTCGAGGATCCCGACGACTTGAAAGCGGATCTGCGCGCGGGCCTGGATCGGCTATCGACCCGCGGAACATCAACCTAGCACCGGACCCGACGCCGCCGCGCCCCGCGCCGGACGTTCCCTCGGGACATGGGCATCGATGGCGCGTGTTTGGCGCCTGAGGTAGCCTCGAAACCTGATCGTCGCGAAACGAGGCTCACGTGCTCGGCGCAGCGGCTTATGTACTGATCGTCACCGCGTTCTTGTGTCTCGGGGCATGGCTCGCCGAGCGCGTCATGACGAGCCTCCGTTGGCCGCGCCGCGGGGTCTGGCTGGCGGCATTGGCGCTCTCGATCACAATTCCGGCCTGGCGTCTTCCGGCGGCGCTGCCCCACCTCTCGCCCGTGCAGCTGATGGCGCCGGCCTCCCTGGCACCAGCGCCGCCTGCCGCAACGACTGAAGCACCCGCCGCGGAGGCCACGCGCGCACGAGCGGCCACCGGCTCATCACGCTTGCCGCATCGCTTCTGGACAGCGGCGGCATACGAGCGCGTGTTGCTCGCGTTTCTGTTTGGCTGGGGCGTACTGTCGGCCGCGCTGATCGGGCGAATGATCCTTGCAGGCCGCGCGGTGCGAGCTGGCTTGCGTCGTGGGACGACGATCGAGGTCGATGGAACCACGGTCGCCGTGTCCGAGGCTATCGGACCCGCCGTACTCGGGGTCCTGCGTCCCCGAATCGCCGTACCGCGCGGGCTGCTCGCGGATCCCGCTGCCTGCGTCGCGGCAGTGACCCACGAGCGCGAGCATCTGCGCGCGCACGATTGGCATTATCTGTTGGCGGCCCGTTGGCTCGTCGTGCTCCTGCCCTGGAATCTCCCGCTGTGGTGGTTGGGGCGCCGCCTCGGGCTGGCGATTGAATTGGATTGTGATGCGCGGATCGAGCGGCGCGTCCGGATCCTCGGTGCCCCGCCGCGAGCCGGGCGGCGCTGGGCCGCGGCGCCGCTGTCTGTTCTCACCGGGGTAGTCGTATTGGGCGCCGTAACATTCCCCGCGCCACCGATCGATGCGGCGATGGCCGCGCGCAACCAGGCGCGCCAGGCAGCGGCGCAGTGGAAGCGGCAGAGAGTCCGCGATGCGCGCGCAATGCGCCGCCTGCTCGCGAACGGGCGTCCCGACGCGCTGGCCGCGGCGGCGGTGCTCGATGCCGATTGGCCGCTCGACCTGCGGTACGTGCACGGCAAGCTGGTGCCGCGCTCACGCGCCCCCTCGAGAGCCGCAGAGCGGCTCGCATGGCTCCAGCGCGCAGCCGCCGAAGCGCCGAGCCGACCCGGCCTGCTGATCCTGCAGAGATACTTCTGTGGCCTGCAGCCCCAGCGCTGTGATCTCGCGGCCATCGATGCGCGCCTGCGCGCACTGAATCCCGATAACGGCGCGGATTGGGTCGATGTCCTGGCCGCAGCGGTGAAAGCGAAGGACCGGATCGGCGTCGACGCTGCGCTCGCCGCCATTGGACGCGCAAATCGCGTCGACACGTACGGCACGCGTCTGTTCGCGCGCCTCGCCATCACGGCGCACCGGATCGGCGACGAGCCGCTTTCGGTCGCGTACCGACAAGTCGAAGACACTCGGGATCAACTGATCACAAACGGTCTCTTCGCGTTCGATGAAGCGTGCAACCGCAACGGTGACCGTCTGTCGGCGCGGCGCTTGTCCCTGTGCCGCAAGGCCAGTGAAGCCTTCGAACACAGCGACACTTTCTCGGGGAGCGAGGTGGGCAGCGGTATCGCCATGCGCCTGTGGCCCGCCGGCACGCCGGAGCATCATCGAGCCGTCCTGCTGCGCCGCCGCCTGGACTTCATGGAGCAGCAGTCGCAACAGCTGCTGTGGCCGCCCGGTCACAGACTGCAGACACTTCTGGCGTTGTACGACGGCGCCTTCTGGGCGCAGATCATCCACTGGTCTTTGCAATATCCGAGCGAGCAGGACGTGTTGCGCGCCCAGCTGATCCATGCCGGATTACCGGTCGACCCACCGCCGGGTTGGAAAGACCCCTATGACACGGAGTGACCGGATCGCACCCGGCGGGTAGCCGGAGGGACGGCCGACTTTCCTGGGGACAAATCGTGCGGCGACCGTCGATCCACCCCCGCATGATCGGCCTCGACGCTTGATCGTCGGGCGCCGTCGGTTCGGTCGGCGTCAATGGCGGCCGGAATGCCCGAAGCCGCCGGCGCCGCGCGCGCTGGCGTCGAACGAGGCGACGACCTCCAGCGCCACCTGCACTACCGGAACGATGACCAGCTGGGCGATGCGTTCCCCAGGCCGCATGACGAACGACTCGCCGCCCCGGTTCCAACACGACACCATCAACTGGCCCTGGTAGTCCGAGTCGATCAGACCGACCAGGTTGCCGAGCACGACGCCGTGCTTGTGACCGAGGCCGGAGCGCGGCAGGATCACGGCCGCCAGGGTCGGATCCTCGATGTGGATGGCGAGCCCGGTCGGCACGAGCTCGGCCCGGCCGGGCGCGAGCGTCAATGGTCCATCGAGGCAGGCGCGCAGATCCATCCCGGCCGAGCCCGCAGTCGCATAGGCCGGCAACGGAAACTCGCCCCCCAGGCGAGGATCCAGAATGCGCACCTTCAGCGGGTGCGCCGCGCGGGGCGAGCCGCTCAAGCCTGCGCCTTCCCGCGCGCGTTCGCGCCCGCGGACGCCTCGTACGATTCCGCGATCAGGCGCACGAGCTCGCGCGCCAATTGCAGCTTCGGCCCACTGCCCAAGTCTCGGCGTGCGGCGCGCCAGAGGACGATCAGATGGTTGTCCTCGCAGTCGAATCCCTTGGTGTGGCCGACTTCGTTGGCGGCGATCATGTCCAGATTCTTCTTCAGCAGCTTGGCACGCGCGTTCTGCTCCACCGACTCCGTCTCGGCCGCGAACCCGACCACGAAAGGCCGATGCGAACGAGCGGCGACGCTGGCGAGCACGTCGACGGTACGTTCCATATCCAGCTGGAGACGTTCGGAGTGCTTCTTGATCTTCTGTTCGGCGGGACGCGCCGGACGATAATCCGCCACTGCCGCCGTCGAGATGAAGATGTCCGCCTGCTCGACCTCGCGCTGCACTTCCGCGAGCATTGCCTCGGCACTCTCGACGTCGACGCGCCGAACACCGGGCGGCGTCGCCAGCGCTACCGGGCCGCTTACCAGCACGACGTCCGCGCCCGCTTCGCGGGCCGCCTGCGCAACCGCAAAACCCATCTTCCCCGAGCTGCGGTTGCTGATGAATCGAACCGGATCGATGCGCTCGCGCGTCGGACCGGCGGTGATCAGCACCTGTCGGCCGCGCAGCGGACCCGAGCCGGGCAGAAGATCGAGCAGACGGTCGGCGAGCTCGTCGGGCTCCAGCATGCGGCCCTCGCCCACCTCGCCGCAGGCCTGCTCGCCCTCGCCTGGCCCGAGGATGTGGACATCCCGCTGGCGAAGCCGCTCGACGTTCGCCACGGTGGCCGGGTTGGCCCACATGTGCCGGTTCATTGCCGGCGCAACGGCGATCGGCGCTGTGGTGGCGAGACACAACGTCGCCAACAGGTCGTCGGCGCGACCTCCCGCGAGCCGTGCCAGGAAATCGGCTGTGGCGGGCGCGACGAGCACCAGCTCGGCCCAGCGCGCCAGCTCGATGTGACCCATGGCTCCCTCGGCCGCGCTGTCCCACAGGTCGGTGCGCACGGTCCGCCCCGAGAGCGCCTGAAAAACGAGCGCGGAGACGAACTCGCGGGCCGCAGCGGTCATGACCACCTGCACGTCGGCGCCGCGCTCGCGCAGGCGGCGTACGAGCTCGGCGCTCTTGTACGCCGCGATGCCCCCGGTGACTCCCAGCAGGATGCGTTTGCCTTGCACCATGCGCCCGATTATCCGGCCCCGCTCCCCGGCTACGCAAACTCTGGGTGCAAGGCTGCGCATTTGTGCACGAACTGGCCGGTTATTCCCCTGGTCAATGCACGGCGCCCGCCGCAGGATGGGCCTTCCTTCCCTTGGGGTCCGCCGATGCCCTCGACATCCACCGCGCGAGTTCTCGCCATCCGTGATTGGCCGCGCACCGAGCGCCCGCGCGAGAAGCTTCTCGACCACGGCCCGCGCGCCCTCTCGGACGCGGAATTGCTCGCCCTGCTGATCGGCTCCGGAACGCGCGGCTGCTCGGCAGTCGAGCTGGCCCGCAATCTGCTCGGGGATTTCGGCTCCCTACGCGCCTTGCTCGCGGCCGAACGCGTACGCTGGACGCGCAAAGGCATCGGACCGGCGCGCTATGCAGCCGTCCAGGCGGCCGTCGAACTCGCCCGCCGTCACTTGCACGAGGAATTGCGTTCCGGACAGCCGCTGACGACACCGCAGGCGACGTTCCGCTTCCTGCAGGCGCAACTGCGTGATCGTCCCTATGAAGTGTTCTGCTGCCTTCACCTCGACAACCGCCATCGCCTGATCGCCTTCGAGGAGCTGTTTCGCGGCACGGTCGACTGCGCGCAAGTTCACCCGCGCGAGGTGCTGCGCCAGGCGCTGCTGCACAATGCAGCCGCCGTGATTCTGGCGCACAATCACCCCTCGGGCGCAATCACGCCCAGCCCGGCGGACGAGGCGATCACGCGGCGGCTGAAGGCAGGCCTGTCCTTGATGGACATGCGGGTGCTGGACCACATCATCGTGGGCGGAACCCAGTGCTACTCATTCGCCGAGCACGGGCTTCTGTGACGGTACGCTTGCCGCGGCGAGAGACTCCTGGTATAAAGCCCGGCTCCCGTGGGTGGGGAGTACCACCCTCGACAAGTACTTGATTTTTAAGGTCGTTGCATATGTCGCGCGTCTGCGAGGTAACCGGCAAAGGGCCGGCCGTTGGGAATCGCGTCTCTCACGCGAACAACAAGAAGCGCCGCCGCTTCCTACCGAACCTACATACCCAGCGATTCTGGCTGGAAGCTGAAAAGCGCTGGGTATCGTTGCGTATCTCGGCGCATGGTCTGCGCACGATCGAGAAGAAGGGCATCGACCAGGTCGTGGCCGATCTGCGCGCGCAGGGCATGAAGATCTGAGGACTTAGGAGCTGCATCATGCGCGATAAGATCAAGCTGCTTTCGTCCGCCGGCACCGGTCATTTCTACGTGACGACCAAGAACAAGCGCCTGCATCCGGACAAGCTGGAAGTGCGCAAGTTCGACCCCGTGGCGCGCAAGCACGTCGCCTACAAAGAAGCCAAGATCAAGTAATTCCACTCGCCTGACGAGCGACGTTCGCCCCGCGCCGCATCAGGCCCGCGGCTCTATGCTGCGCAGGTGGCGAAAGGCCGAGATCCAAGCCCCGAGCCAGCCGAGGGCCATGCCGCCGCCGAACAGCAGTGCCAGCTCCCGGCCACCGAGGCCTCGCAACACAAAGCCGCTGCCATAGAGTTCCGCGAGACGTGCCGCCGGCCCGGAAAGCGCCAGAACCGCTCCTTCCAGAATGACCCACGCGAGCAGCGCGCCGCCCAACCCATAGAGCGCACCGGTGTATACGAATGGACGGCGGACGAACGCGTTCGAGCCTCCGACCAGCTTGGTCACCTCGATCTCGTCGCTGCGATTGAGGATCTCCAGACGGATCGTATTGCCCACCACGGCCAGCACGCCGACGCCAAGCAGGGCCGCCGCGAGCAATACGAGCCGCCGCACCACCGCGATGATGGCGTTGAACCGCATGACCCACTGAGTGTCGAGCTGGACCATATCCACCTCGGGCCAGGCCGCGAACGTGCGCC
>JAJZZR010000541.1 GCA_021797465.1 Pseudomonadota bacterium
CGAGATGATCAAGGAGTACATAGACGAACAGGACGGTGAGCAAGTGGGGGACGATAGTCGATTTCCAATCGACGGGGGTTAACCCCTCGCCTTATAGGCGAGGGTTGTTTAGTTTTAGTTTTAGAGCGCGCTCCCAACCTCTGCGACGATTCAATTAGGGGCGGCCAGCCGCTGTACCCTCTATACCAGAGCCGCGCATCTCCCCCCTGCACCCACTGGGATTGCCCCTTGCCCCCCTGATTCGCGTGATCGCCCCTTTACCATAACGTGGCGGAATAGAGCAAATGAATACGTATGCGAACTGGATACAAATCCACCAACACATACCGCTCTAGACTACGTCAGGGGTTCTGCGGGCTCGCATCGATAGTGATGGCAGAGCGTGGAACAGACTCCGCCTGTAGGACCCGAGGAACGCCCTGGTGGCCAGCTTCGGTGATAGACCCCGACCTGAGCAAACGCGTTCCAATGTCCGCCTCCTTGAGGCCAGCGAACGCGGCACGCGGGCTGCTGATAGGCAAGCCATCCAAATGGCGGGCTCGCTCTGATGCGGTCGATCCATTGCGGCGTTGACCGGCAGCAACGAGTCGCGACCGGCATTCACCCCACAACAGCATGGGGAAAGAATCACCGCCCCAATTCCTGCGCGTCGTCCTGCTCGGACTCGGGTTCAGGGTCTTGGATGCGGGACTGGCCTTTCCCCCGTTCCAGCCGCTCGAGCACAGCCTGCCCGGCGCCTGCCTTGTACTCCGCCGCGTCCCGCATCGCATGCCAAGCCCCAGTCGGGGTACGTGCGTACCCAGCCTCCTGCGCGACGTCGAGGGCCGCAAGCCGTGCGCCCCGAGTCTTGGGGTTCCACCATGCCGCAAGGCGTGCCACCGTCGGATCTGAGCGCGGGCGCGGGGGTCGCTTCGGCTGCATCATGCGCTGACGCTCGTCCTCGACGAGCTGCGCGAGATCGGCGTTTGCGACCTCGATACCCTCGCGGGTCGCCAGCCGCGCCATGCGCTCGCAGAATGCGCCGCTGCCGGTGATCGACACGGCGTCGCCGAACTTCTGGGCGGCAATGCGTAGCGCAACGCGCTCAACGTCCCGGCTGTGATCGAGCACCTCGATGCGCGAGCGCGAGACATGCAGCACCTCGCGACCTGTCTCATCTTTCCAGACCGTCATCCGTGCCGCCTCGTCGCGCTCGCGTGTCAACCGCGCCTCCGGCGCGTGCTCCTGCCCGTCATCCTCGCTCGCGCGCCCTTCGATCCCTGGCCTACGCTTCCGGCGTCGACGCTCGACCTCCTGCCGCGCGTTGAGCGCGTCGAACGCGGCCTTGAGGCGCTGATACTCGGCCTGCTGCGCCGTGCCGCTCGCCTTCATGGCCTCGCGCAACCCGTCGTATTCGGCCTTGCTGCCGTGCTCGATCGTCACGCCGTACTGCGCGCCCATCTCACGCAGCACGACGAGCGCCTCCGTGTGAACCGCCCTGGCGGCATCGCGCTCGGTCCATGCGCGCTCGCGCTCTCGAAGCACCTGGGTGTAGAGCGAGCCGTTGAGTTTCGCGTCAGCCGTTGCCGCATCGCATTCCTGTTCCGCCCGCGCAACGCGATGTGCGAGATCTCGCTCGCGGTCCACATCCCGTAACCGGCCTTGGCGCCCGAGCGCGCGATAGCCGTGATGATCGATGTGCCGCCGCTTCGATTCGCGCGCGTCCTCTCCCCGAGCGAGACCCGTAACGCGTGCGGTCATGTCCTGCACCCGCCGACCCTGCGCTTTGCGATCGGTAATGGTCGTGCGCCGCGTTCCGCCCTTGCCGTCCGGGATCGCGTTCACCACCCGCCCGCGTTCGTCCGTCCGATCCACCACGACGTGCGCATGCACATTGCGATGGACCGCGCCGTGAGTGGCGATGTGCCCCTCGTCCCGGTGGATGACGCACGCCACCACGCGCTCCCCGGTGATGGCCTCGTACTCCTGGCACCAGCGCTCCATCTTCGCGCGCAGGACCTCGGGGGCCTCCTCGGCCAGGTTCGCGATGCCTTCTTTCAATGGGCTGTATTTTGGGGTTGCCCGCGCGCGACCCGAGGCCAACGCCATCTTCTGCGCGTACGCCTGCGCGACATCGCCGTCCCTGACGATGAGATTGGGCTCGCGGTCCTTCTCGGGCAGAAGATACTGGGGATTCACCGCCCGGCGGTTGTGCGCCTCACAGAGCATGGGTGAGTGCAGCGGTTTGAAGTGGACTGATGACCCGCGACTTGTCGCCATGAGGGATCTCCTTGGGGTGCAGGGGCTTGCCCCTTGCCGCAGACACATCCGCCAGGATGCGTAGTGCGCACTACGCATGTTTTCAACATGCCGTGCTTATCCCTATTCCCCTCCCTGGGCCCTGTCGGTCCGGGTGGCGTGCCGGGGGACAAGTCCCCTCGGCGCCGGCGACAAGTCGCGAGCCATGCCCTGCAAGGGGCCCACCCCGCAGAGGAATGGGGAGAGTCCCGCACCGTGCGGGCGAGGGAGATTCGGCAATGGCAACGAAACGAAAGCAGTCGGACGCGGAGAAATTGCTGGCCGCCCAATTCGCAGAGATCGAACCCGACCGGCGCGTCTTGACCTCCGCCGATCGGGAGTACATCCGCGGTCTGCTGCGTCGGGGACTGTCCCCCGAGCAGATCGTGCCGGTGTTCACCTCGGCCAAGTATCAGGAGCCGGATGTGCGCGCAGTCATGGTGGCGGCAGCGCCGAAGCCCTCAGCCCCACCGGCTCCGGGCAGCATCCTCGCACGATTCCCCGGCAGACCTGCGGACACCGAGCCGCTGAAGGCGGTCGGGCTCAAATGGGATCGCGACCGCAAGGTGTGGGCAGGCCCGGACACGGAGGCGGCCCGCACCGCAATTGCAGCCCTGGGAGGCAGCGTGGAGGACGCAGCATGAGCGACCTCTATCAGCGGATGGCGTCAGCTTGGTGGAACTCGCTCGATGCTACCGAGCGGGAAAGATGGTTGGATGCGGCCGAGGCGGACGGACGCACCCGTGACCTGTTCAGCGCATACACGCTGATGGGCAACCTTCGCGAGAAACACCGGACCGAAGCCGAGCAGGACCGCGATGAGGGCCGCTGACATGGACCGATTTGTGACACTGAGCGAAGCCGAACTCTCCGCGCTCCTCGAGCGCGCTGTCGCGCGCGCTCTCGCCCAGCGGCCCGTGGCGAGCACGGTAACCTACGAGCAGGCGGGTGAGATGCTCGGCTGCTCGGGACGCACGGTGCGCCGAATGAAGCCGCCGGTCGTCGCGGCGAACCGCATCCCCTACGCCTGGGTCTTGGAGCGGCTCTCGTCCAGATAGCCGCTCCACCACGCCATCATCCGTCGCCGCTCATCGAGATACTCGGCGCGGTGGTACGCCTCGCGAACTTGATCCGTCTCGCGGTGCGCGAGCTGACGCTCGATCGCGTCCCGGCCCCACAGCTGGCTCTCGTTCAGCACCGTGGAGGCTACCGCGCGGAAGCCGTGACCGGTCATCCTGCCCTTGTACCCGAGCCGGTACAGCGCAAACAGCAGGGTGTTGTTCGAGATCGCGCAGCGTGGATTCTGGCGCGAGGCCAGGATGTAGGGGCTTTCTTCCTCCGTCATCGCCCGCAGTTCCTCGAGGATCGCGCGAACCCGCCCGGAGAGCGGCACCACGTGCGGAATGCGCCGCTTCATGCGCTCCTCGGGGATCACCCAGGTCTCAGGATCGCGGATTTCCGACCACTGCGCGCCGATCAGCTCTGAGGTGCGCAGGAACGTGTGCGCCAGCAGCAGCAGGCCCAAGCGGGTCACCGGTTCCGGGTAGCTCTCGATCACCGAGAGCAGCGCCGGTAGCTCAGCCGGCGTCACCGCCGCCATCGGCGTCTTGTCCACCGCCGGCAGTACCCGGGAAAGCCCGCCGCCGGGATGCGCTTCGATATCGCCGTGATCCACCGCATGATCGAGGATCGCGCGGATGCGCTGGCCGAGACGGTGTGCGGTCTCGACCTTTCCGGCCGCCGACACGCGACGCACGACGTCGACCAGATCCCCCCGGCGCAGCTCGTCGAGCCGCCGGCTACCGATCACCGGCAGCACGTAATCCCGGATCGACTGCTCCACGGTGCGCTGGCTATTCGCGTGGCTCAGCTCCGGCAGGTGCTGCGCCAGCCACCGCTCGGCGGCCTCGGCGATCGTGACCGCGGTGCCGCCGCCGCGCAGCTCGGCCTCGCGCTTCGCCGCCCACCGCTCCGCCTCCCGGCGCAGCTTAAAGAGCCGGGATTCGCGCCGGCCAGCGACGAATAGGTGCGCCCGCCAGCCTTCGCCGTAGTGCGTAATCGAGGCCATTTTCGTGCGGACTCCGTGCGTACTTTTTGGCCGGGAATGGCATTTTGGCCGGACGCAGCGGGACAGGCAATAGCTCAACTTACTGATTTGTCAGGCTCTGTCACGCGCCCGTGACGAGGCCGGACAGAGCTGGCGGAGAGGGTGGGATTCGAACCCACGAACACCCGTGAAGATGTTACTGGAATTCCAGTCCAGCGCCTTCGACCGCTCGGCCACCTCTCCGCGTACAAAACCTCGTATGCGTCCCTGGAAGTGCCCCCAGCCCCCAATCCCTGCGGGGTCGCTCGTGCGCGGACCGAGCACACCTCAAGCGTGCTCGATCAAGGCACCGCGCTAACCCCGCGCGCTGCGCCTCGCGAGCCATCGGGACCGGATCGGGCACGCATGATACGCGCCAGGGCCGGCAACCGCAGGCGGGCACCCGATCCGCTCGCCTCTCAGTCTTTCGGACTGGGCTGAACGTGCGCCACCAGGTAAGACGGCGGCGCGTCCAGGCAGGGCTGCCCCGCCGGCGGCGGCGGTGTGGGCCCTTTGAGGGCCGGCACCACCAGCGAGTGACGGGTATCCGGCGCATCCAGACCGATCGGGATCTTCAGCGGCGGGATGCTCCGAGCCAGCGTGTAATGCCGCGGCTTGGTGCACGACCTCGCGGTGAGGGCGTGGAAGGCTTGACAGCCCGACAGCACCGGCACGACGGCGGCTAGAACCCATGCAGCCCTGAACTTCACGAACAAATTCCTCGCTGACGATCGCACCGATGCCATTCCTCAATCCATAAAAACCCATTCCGTTCGAATCGGAATGCATCTCTACGACGCCACCCGAACAGTAATGATGGCGAATTGCGGGAGCAACCCGCGGCCTCAATGCCCCGCATTGCTCACGGTGCGACCAGAGCCATCGCAGGGGAACCGTACAACCGGACCGGGCATGCGCCGCTGGGAAACACCGTCTCGCGCCTAATCACGGACCTGCACCTGCGCCGCAGGTTCCTGATAGATTCCGCAGAAGTGCCGTGATCGTTTCGTGCTGCAGGATCGATACTCCCCCCGCACGATCGAGCGCTCAACGAGCCGTCTCGCCAATACGAGCGGTTAAACATACACAAGATTCCATGAGTCGTGCAACAGATCCTGGCCCCAGGGCCCCCGCCGAGCCGACTGCCCTCAGGCAATCAGCCCCGCGTCTTGCAGCGCTGCCCGCACTTGCGGCCGATAGGCCTCGGACAGCTCGGTCAGCGGCAGCCGAATCCCACGCCCGATGCGTCCCAGCTCGGCCAGCGCCCATTTGACGGGAATGGGATTGGCCTCGAGAAACAGCGCCCGGTGCAATTTCCGCAGGGGCGCATCCAGCTGGGCGGCCCGCGGACCATCCCCGGCAAGCGCCGCCGCCACCATCTCGGCCATCGCCCCTGGGGCGACATTCGCGGTCACGGAAACGACGCCCCGCGCGCCGGCCAGAATCGCTTCCAGGGCGGTGGCGTCGTCACCGCTGAGCACGACGAATCCCGCAGGGCTGCCGGCCAGGATCTGCCGCACCCGCTCGGATCCGGGCACAGCCTCCTTGATCGCGATGACTCCCGGGAGTTTCGCAAGCCGCCCGGTCGTCTCCGGCAGCATGTCCACGGCGGTACGCGAGGGAACATTGTAGAGAATCAGCGGCTTGTCCGCCGCCTCGGCGATCGCCGCGAAATGACGGTAGAGCCCCTCCTGCGTCGGCCGGTTGTACGCCGGCGTCACCACCAGAAGCGCATCTATGGGCAGCCCCGAGAGCCATTGAACGCGCGCCACGGTGACGGCGGTACTGCTCGAGCCCGCCCCGGCAATGATCGCAATTCGGCCGCACGCCGCGGCACAGGCGCGTTCCGTCAGCTCGCGCAGCTCGGATTCCGATAGGGTGGGCGATTCGCCCGTTGTGCCGCCGACGACGAGAGCGCGGGTGCCGCTTTCGATGTGCCAGTCGATCAGCCCCTTCCACGCCGAGAAATCAACCGTTCCGTCGGCATTCATCGGCGTCACGATGGCGACCAGGCTTCCGGTGGCCACTGAGGCGGTCACGCGACTATCTGCCGCGGGGGGGGCTAGCGGGCTCAAGAGGTTCTTCGACCGTAAGGCTGCGGGAACAGGCATGAACGACCTGGAAGTATATCCGCTATCGAGCCGATTGCGAGGCGCCGCACAGGCCGTGCTGGACGCAACGCCCCACCCGTTGCGGCGGTCGCCAGCACGGTACTCTCCCGGTACACTCTTGCTCCCGAGCACAGCGATGTCCTACATACGATGAAGCAGCACCTGGCCGTTTCGGCAATCGGTAGCGACAGGACGGGAATGGTCCACGAGCTGACCCGGGTGATCAGTGAATGCGGCGGCAACATCACCGAGAGCCGCATGGCGGCCCTGGGGACCGAGTTCGCGATGCTCCTGCTCGTCTCGGGCAACTGGCACGCCCTCGCCAAGCTCGAATCCGAGTTGGCGCGCCTGTCGGGCAGTGGCTCGTTCAACGTGCAATTGAAACGCACCGAGCCGCGTCCCTCCCGCACTGACATGCTGCCGTATTCGATCGACGTGGTCAGCCTCGATCAGAGCGGGATTGTTTCCGGCCTGTCCGGCTTCTTCGCCAACCGTGGAATCGACATCGCGGAGGTGTCCACGCGCAGCTATCCGGCGGCCCACACCGGCGCGCCGATGTTCTCCGTCCAGATGATCGTTAACGTCCCGAGCCGGATCCCGGTGGCCCACCTGCGCGAAGAGTTCATGGATTACTGCGATTCGCTCAATCTTGACGCCATTCTCGAACCGGTGAAATCCTAGAATGCCCAAAGTCGAACCCGGGACCAGAGTCCCCGATTTCTCCCTCCCCTCGACCGGCGGCGAGACGTTCAGCCTCAAGGCCGCCGCCGGCAAGGCGCTCGTCCTTTATTTTTATCCCAAGGACATGACTTCCGGTTGCACGCGCGAGTCGCAGGAATTTCGTGATCGGCACGCCGCGTTCCTCAAAGCCGGCGCGCGCGTGGTCGGCATCTCGCGCGACAGCATCGCCTCGCACGAGAAGTTCAAGGGCAAGGAGCGCCTGCCCTTCGAGCTGCTGAGCGATGCCGACGAGCGGGTCTGCAAACTCTTCGACGTCATCCGCGAGAAGAGCCTGTACGGGCGCAAGTATCTCGGGATCGAGCGCAGCACCTTCCTGATCGACGAGCGCGGCGTGTTGCGC
>JAJZZR010000505.1 GCA_021797465.1 Pseudomonadota bacterium
GGATCTGTGCGGGGGGGGGGGGGGGGTGCCGAGAAATCGGCAGTCCTACCGCGACCTTTTCTCAAAGTTTCGGCCGCTGAATAAACTCAATTTGGTAGCCATCTGGGTCTGTGATAATAAAGGCAATTACATGTTCATTTCTTGCTATAGCGGCCGCAATGAGCCAGACTTTCTGCGAACCTTTGGATACGATCCATAACTATGACAGAACTTCAGAAACTGCTCGTCACTGTGAAATCGCAACTTAAGGCACGCGGGCTCACATACTGCGATGTTGCGGTGGCAATGGAGCTTTCCGAGGTGATCGTGAAACGACTGTTTTCGACCGATAATCTCTCGCTCAACCGCTTGGTCGAGTTGTGCGATCTGCTCGACATGAGATTGGCCGAACTCACCCAGGCCGCGACCGCCAGTACGCCACGCCTGAGCCGCCTCGATGAAAAGCAGGAGGCGGAACTGGTTTCAGACCCGAAGCTGCTGCTTGTCGCCACTTACGCGCTTAACCACTGGCGCATGGCCGACATCGTCGGACGTTGCCGGCTCGACGAGGCGGAGTGCCTGCGCTGCCTGTTGCGTCTTGATCGCATGCGATTGATCGACCTGTTACCGGGCAATCGCATCCACATCAACATCACACGAGACTTCGAGTGGCTGCCGTGCGGCCCCATCGAACAGTATTTCACCAGTCGTGGCCGCGACGATTCCCTTACCAGTAACTTCGATGCCGATGACGCATCAGTATATTTCGTGCACGGCATGCCCACGACGGAAGCACACATAAAGTTCATTACCCGGTTGTGCAAACTACGCAAGCGGTTGGCCTCACTACACGACGAAAGCGTGCACGCCGCCATCGGCGAGCGGCAAGGTACAGCCATACTGCTCGCCTTGCGCGATTGGGAGCCCCCCATTTCGCCCGACTGCGGCGACTGTCAACCCAGGCGAACACCACTACAACATGATCGTCTGTTCCACTGAAATACGCCCAGTTAGCCTGCTCGGCACAGGCCATGCCTTGCCAACGGACGTGATTACAAGCGCGGAGCTAGATCGACGCTTGAACTATCTCCCGGGCACCATTGAGCAGGCGGGAGGCGTGCGCCAACGTCATTTCGCCAGGCGTGATGAAACCGCCGCTAAGCTCGCCGCCGAAGCCGCCCGCCGGGCGCTCGATGCAGCTGGCCTCACGCTCGCCGACATCGACTGCCTAGTCGCAGCCAGCGGCACTATGGATCAGGGTATGCCCTGCAACGCCGCGTTGATCCACCGCGAGCTTGGCCTGTCGGCACGACCCATCCCCGCCTTCGACGTCAATGCCTCCTGCCTCGGATTTCTGGCGGCGCTCGACACCCTCGCGTGGCCCATCATCGCCGGCCGTTACCGATGCGTGCTGGTCGTGGCCGCCGACATTGCCTCTTGCGGTCTTGACTGGAGTTCGGTGGAAACTAGCGCAATCTTCGGTGACGGCGCCGCCGCCGCCGTGCTTGGCCCCAGTATCGATGGCCGTTCGCGCCTGCTCGCCGCCGAACTAAACACACTTTCGGAAGGAGTCGATCTCTGCCATATCTTGGCCGGTGGCAGTCGCTACCACCCGACGCGCATCAATCAGTCGTTCGACGAACTGGCCAAGTTTCGGATGGACGGCAAGGGCGTATTCAAACTTGCCGCCGCCCATCTACCCGCCTTCGTCGAGCGTTTGTTGACACGTGCCGGCCTCACCCGCAACCAACTCGACTGGATCGTGCCACATCAGGCCAGCCACCTCGCCATGTCGCACCTTACTAAGCGACTTGGGTTCGCCCACGACAAGGTGATCGACATCTTCGCCGACCACGGCAACCAAGTCGCCGCTTCTCTGCCCACCGCACTTGACATTGCCATTCGCGACGGCCGCATCCAGCGAGGCCAGCACCTGCTACTGTTAGGCACCGGTGCCGGACTGTCGTTGGGCGGCGTGGTGATGGAGTACTGATGAAGCTGGTCGTCACCGGTGGCACAGGCTTCCTCGGTCGTCACTTGGTCTGGCGCGCCGCCGCCGAGGGCAGCGACGTGGTCTTCACCGGCCGCAACACCAAGGCCGCCGCCGACGTGATCCGCCACTCCCCTGCGCCGGTGCGCTGGCAAGCGCTTGAACACGGCGGCGCGGATGCACAACGTATTCTCGCCGAAACCGCCCACAACGCCGATGCCATCGTCCACTGCGCGGCCCTGTCGTCCCCTTGGGGGCGTTATGAGGATTTCCGGCGCGCAAACGTCGTCAGTACCACTGAGGTGCTCGCCGTCTGTCGCGCTAACAGCGTGCGTAGGTTGGTGCACATCTCGACACCTAGCCTGTACTTTGGCTTCGCCGACAGCCTAGCCATTCGCGAAGATGCCGATCTGCCAGTGCCAGCTAACGACTACGTGCGCACCAAGCTGGCCGCCGAAGCGTTGGTAAAGCAGGCAGGGCTTCCCGAGGTTGCCATCCTGCGCCCACGCGCCCTATTTGGCCCCTGGGACAAGACCCTAGTGCCGCGCATCCTGCGCGTAATGACCAAGGGACCGATTCCGATCATGCGCAGTGGCGATATTCAGCTCGACCTCACCTACATCGACAACGCTGTCGATGCGGCGTGGTTAGCACTTACCAATCCACTGCCGCGTGCCGTCAGCATCTACAATGTGAGCAACGGCGAACCACGCGAACTCCTCGACGTGCTCTCCGTGATGGCGCGCGAATTCGGTCTGCCACTACGTACTCGTAAGGTGCCCTGGGCACTGGTCGAACTGTTCGCGCATGCCCTAGAGTTCTCCGCGCGTGTCGGCAGTGGTAGGGAACCATCACTAACACGCTATAGCGCTGGCGTGCTGGCCTTCAGCCAGACGTTGGATATTTCGGCGTTACGCGACGAACTTGGCTGGCGACCGACGGTATCCATTGACGAAGGCATCCGCCGCCATGCCAATTGGTGGCGGGAGTATCAGACATGACTGCAGTCAGCCTGCAACTACTGCGCGTCGGCGCGTGCCGCCATCTTGAATGCATGTCCGCGCGGGGCGGCCGTTGGACGCCGGTGGAATTCCCGGCCCTTTGCGGTCTGATCCGTCATCCCGAACGCGGTTGGTTACTCTATGACACCGGCTACGCCGGACATTTCTTCGCTGCCACCGACGCCTGGCCGGAACGTCTCTACCGCGTCGCCCTCCCGGTCGAACTGCCAGCGGCCGAAATCCTGCAAACCCAGCTAGCTGGCTTCGGCCTCTCACCGAGCGACATTGGCACAGTGATCGTCTCCCACTATCACGGCGACCACATCGCTGGTCTGCGCGACTTTCCCAACGCCCGCTTCATCGCGTTGAGCGCTGATACCGAACACTTCACCGCGCTGGCCGGCAAACGATGGCGAGCCACTTTTGGCGGCCATCTTCCGAATCTGCTACCGGGCGACTACCTGGAACGTGTCGCCGACGCCGACGCCTGCCCAAAGCGCAACTTGCCGGACTGGCTGGCACCGTTCGAGATAGGATTCGACCTACTAGGTGACAGCAGCTTGTTGGGTGTGCCGTTGCCCGGCCACAGCCTCGGTCAGCTCGGCCTCTTCATCCCAGATGCGCATGGTCGTCCAACGTTCTTGGTCGCCGACGCCTGCTGGTCCCTACCGGCCCTGCGCGATGGCCGGTTACCTTCTCGCCTAGCCCTCCACGTAAACGCCCAGCGGCGCCATTTCGTCGAAACCTTCAACGGACTTTCCTGCATCGCCCGACGCGAAACAGTCGTCGCCGTGCTGCCTTCGCATTGCACTGCCGCCTGGCAGGAGTTTCGCGATGATTCCTGACGCCTTAGCCATGGCGGCCCATTTTGCAAGAACCCGTTGGACGCTCAATTTTCGCGACCGCATGAAGCTTGAAGCCTGGCAGCAGGCTCGTCTTTACCACTTCATGCGCGAGGTGTTGCCTCGCGCATCTTACTACCGCAACCTAAAGGTCGACGTGCTGGCAGACCTACCCATCATGGACAAAGCGACCATGATGGGTGACTTCGCGGCCCACAACACGCGCGGCGTTCACCTTGACGATGCCTTCAAGGTAGGCTTTAAGGCCGAGACGACGCGTGATTTTGCGCCCTTACTCGGCGACCTCACTGTGGGCCTATCGAGTGGAACCTCCGGGAATCGGGGTGTGTTCCTGGCAAACCCGATCGAGCGCCTGCGCTGGGCCGGCATTCTGCTTGGCCGCGCCCTGCCGCAACACCTACTCGTCCGCCTGCTGTCGCCCTGGCAACCGCCGTTGCGTATCGCCTTTTTCCTGCGCGCCAACAGCAACCTTTACACCACGCTAAATAGCCGGCGCATTAATTTCACTTTCCATGACCTTATGCTCGGTGCTGAACAGGCCGTGCCGAGCCTCAATCGGAACCAACCGGACGTGCTGGTAGGGCCACCCTCATTGCTGCGCGCGCTAGCCGTCGAGGCTTGCGCTGGGCGCTTAACCATCGCACCGAGCCGCGTCATCTCCGTAGCTGAGGTGCTGGAAGATCGTGACCGTGAGGCGGTACGCGCCGCTTTCGGAGTGGCTACCCACCAGCTTTATCAGGCCACCGAAGGTTTCCTCGGCTACACCTGTGAGCACGGAACACTCCACCTCAACGAGAGCTTCATACACATCGAACCGTACTGGCTAGATACGGGCCGCACCCGTTTCCAGCCCATCGTCACTGACTTCACGCGTGAGACCCAACTGATCGTCCGCTACCGTCTTAACGACGTACTACGGGTAGCAGAGCAAGCGTGCCCCTGTGGCCGTGCAGAGCGTGCCATCGCCGCCATTGAAGGTCGATCCGACGAAGTGCTCTGGTTGCCGGCGCACGATACGGGCAAAGCCGTAGCCATTTACCCAGACCTTATCCGTCGCGCCATGCTATTCGCCAGCCAGGCAGTGTCCGAGTTCAATCTCATCCAGGATGGCATGTGCATGACCGTAGGCTTGCTTGTGGAGGGCGATCGCAAAGTTGCCGTTGAGCGTGTCAGAGCCGAACTCGACACGCTCTGGAAAGTCCTCGGTGTAGCAACGCCGACGCTCGCCTTTACAGACTGGCAGGCGATGGCGGCAGGGGCGAAGCGGCGTCGCGTGCGACTGCAAAATGCCCCAGAGGAACTGATATGCGCGTTTTGATACTGGGGGCGCGCGCACCTGCCTGCCTAGAATGGGCGCGGGCTTTCCACGCCGCCGGCTGGCATGTCACTGCCGGCGATTCTCTGCTCTGGCCAGTGACCCGTTTCAGCACCAGCGTACACGGCTACCTGCGCCTGCCCGAAGCGGTTCCCGATCCGGCGGGCTGGATCGAAGCGCTGCGCGCAGCAGTGGTCGAGCGCGGCATCGATCTTGTCCTGCCAACCTGTGAGGAATCCTTCTATCTCGCCCACGGCCGCGAGCGGATTCCCTGCAAGGTAATGACCGTCGACTTCGAATTGATGCACAGACTGCACCACAAAGGGCGTTTTGCGGAAATGATCCGGAGCTGGGAAACTCAAGCGCCTGAGACACATATATTGGAATCGGCAGCGGACTTCGCCCAGTTCATCGACGCGGCTGCCGAGTGGGTATTCAAGCCTGCCTACTCCCGCTTTGCCAACCGCATCCTGCTCCGACCCAAGCCGGAACAACTACGCGCTATCCATCCAACTCCTGAACAACCGTGGGTAGCACAGCGCTACGTTACCGGCCGCGAGCATTGCAGCTTCAGCCTTCTTATCGATGGCCGCCTCACCGCGCACGCTTGCTACCACCCGCGCTACCGCGTTGGGCGAGGCTCCGGCATCTGGTTCGAGCCAACCGATCCGGCACCGATCCGCACATTTCTCGAACGCTTCGGTGCCGAAAGCGGATACACCGGTCAAGTCGCCTTTGACTACATAGAAACGCTGGATGGCTGCCACGCTATCGAGTGCAATCCGCGCGCGACCAGTGGCGTGCACCTGTTCGACGACCAACCAAAAGCATTAGTCGATGCCTTGCTAGGCCGGGAGGGCGTACTGAAGCCAACGCCGGAACCGCGCCAAGTAGCCCTGGCCATGCTCTTGTTCGCGGCGCACAAACATATATTCGACGGCCAGTTCTGGCGCGACTACTGGTTAGCTCGCGACATCGTCGCCCGACCCGGGGATCGTCGTCCGCTGCCAGCGCAGATCCCCGCCCTGCTGGAAATTATCGGACGCGCCGCCACCCGCCACTGCGGCCTGCTGGCCGCAGCCACCGCCGACTGCGAATGGAACGGCCAGCCGCTGGATGCCGCCTCGTGAGGTTGCTCGACCCCAATTGGATCGACGCCACCGCTGGTCGATCCGAACACGACACCAAGGCGCTCGCCTACGTGCGCCACGCGGCCAGCACCATCGGTAACGTCGTCACCCGTATGTGTCTGCTCGATACAAGGGATCACTTACTGCCTGTGACTATCAATGATGGCAACGAGCGCATCGACAATAGCTACGTGGTGTCGCCACTCACTGCCTACACCGGCTATGCCTACTACGAGATCGGACAATTGGGCCGTCCCTGGCTAGCTTGGCCTTTACGGCATCTGCTCCTGCGCATCGGCGGCTGGCTGGAACGCGCGCGCATCGATCGCATCGTCCAAGTCAACAACTGGCTACTCTCTACCAACCTCTATCCGCCCGACTGGGGCGGCGCTGACCTACCTGAAATCACCCATCTCTTGATAGAGGCCTACCCAGACCATGCCATCTGCTTCCGCTCGCTCAACCGCCACAGCAATCCTGGCCTTATAGATCGCCTGGAGGCGCTCGGTTACCTGTCCATTCCCAGCCGCCAAGTCTACCTATTCGACGGGAGTAATGGCCCGAACTCAGCCTACCTGCACCGCCGCGACAGCCGCAATGATGCGCGGCTAATGGCCCGTACCCACTACATCCAGGTGCCGGGCGACGAACTCGCCGACGCCGACTACCCGCGCATTGAGTATCTTTACAACCTGCTCTACCTTGAAAAGTACTGTCCGCTAAACCCGCACTTCAGCGCCAACTGGATGCGTGCCGGTCAGCGCGACGGCTGGCTGAAGCTGATCGCGTTGCGGTCGCCCGAGGGTCAAATTGACGCAGTGCTTGGCTGGTTCGCCAACGAGCACATCGTCACTACCCCAGTAGTCGGCTACAACACAGCCCTACCGCAAAAATTGGGTCTGTACCGTCTAATATCGCAGATCAGCTTGGAGGAAGCAGCGAGCCGACGCTGCCTGCTCAATATGAGCGCCGGTGCTGCCCATTTCAAGCGCATGCGCGGCGGCCAGCCAGAGGTCGAATACAGCTTGGTCTACGTCGGTCATCTGTCAGCCAAGCAACGGCATGTTTGGCGCCTACTCGGTCGACTGTTGCTCACCGTCGGCGTGCCCATCATGAGGAAGCTGAAATTATGATCGACCCTAAGCGCTACCCTACAAATAAATCATGCCCCCCACGGAAGCCTCGTCGTGATGGATGCCGGCATCGCGAGCGAGGCGAACCTCGCCTGGCTCGTTTCCCAGGGATACCGTTATCTTGTC
>JAJZZR010000412.1 GCA_021797465.1 Pseudomonadota bacterium
CATCCTGGTGGTTGACCGCACCGAACTGGAAGGTCAGTTGAAGGGCTGGGTCGAGCGCCTGCTCGGCGAGATGCAGCAGCAGGACATCGCGGTGAAGCGGGCCAACAACAAGGCCGAACTGCAGTCCTTGCTGGATGCCGACTTCCGCGGCCTGATCATCTCGATGATCCACAAGTTCGAGGCCATCCGCAAAGACAGCTGCCTGCGCGACAACGTCTACGTGTTCATCGACGAGGCGCACCGGTCAGTGGCCAAGGACCTCGGCACTTATCTGATGGCGGCCGTGCCGAAGGCCACGATCATCGGCTTCACGGGCACTCCCATCGCTCGCACTTCTCAGGGCGAAGGCACGTTCAAGATCTTCGGCACGCAGGACGAGCTGGGCTACCTGGACAAGTACTCCATCGCCGAGAGCATCGCAGACGAGACCACGCTACCCATCAAGCACGTGATGGCGCCGAGCGAGATGACGGTGCCGGCCGAACGGCTGGACAAGGAGTTCTTCGCGCTGGCCGAGAGCGAAGGCGTGACCGATGTCGAGGAACTGAACAAAGTGCTCGACCGCGCGGTGGGGCTGCGCACCTTCCTGACGGCAGACGACCGCATCGAGAAGGTGTCCGCCTTTATCGCCGAGCACTTCAGAGAGAACGTGCTTCCCCTGGGCTACAAAGCCTTCGTGGTTGCCGTGAACCGCGAGGCCTGCGCCAAGTACAAGAAGGCGCTGGACAAGCTGCTGCCTCCCGAGTGGACCGCACCGGTCTACACCGAGAACTCGGCCGACGTGGTGGACCGGCCGCTGGTGGCCGAGTTGCAGCTTTCCGACGAGGCCGAGGAACAGGTGCGCCTGCTGTTCAAGAAGCCCGCCGAGAACCCGAAGATCCTGATCGTCACCGACAAGCTGCTCACGGGCTACGACGCGCCGCCGCTGTACTGCCTGTACCTCGACAAGCCGATGCGCGACCACGTGCTGCTGCAGTCGATTGCGCGCGTGAACAGGCCCTACGTGGACGCCAACGGCGTGCAGAAGCGCGTCGGCCTGGTGGTCGACTTCGTCGGCGTGCTGCGCGAGCTGAAGAAGGCGCTGCAGTTCGACTCCAGCGACGTCAGCGGCGTGATCGAGGATCTCGACGTGTTGCTGCAGGACTTCCTGCAACGCATGGAGCAGGCCAAGAAGGACTACCTCGAAGCGGACGCCGGCGGCACGCCCGACGAGCGATTGGAACGCCTGGTGTTCAGCCGCTTCCTGACGCCCGAAGCGCGCAAGACCTTCTTCGAGAGCTACAAGGAGATCGAGGCGCTGTGGGAGATCCTCTCGCCTGACCCCGCGCTGCGTGACCACATCGCGACCTACAAGCAGCTGAGCCAGCTCTACACCGCCGTGCGCAACGCCTACGCCGAGAAGGTCGGGTTCGTGGCTGACCTGGCCTACAAGACGCGCCGACTGATCGAGGAAAGCGCCGAGCAGCAAGGGCTGGGGCGGTTAACCAAGAGCGTGACCTTCGATGTGGCCACCCTGCAGTCGCTGCGCGGCGAAGGCGGGTCGGACGAAGGCAAGGTGTTCAACCTCGTGCGCGGCCTGCAACACGAGATCGACGAAGACCCTGCCGCCGCCCCGGTGCTGCAACCGCTGAAGGACCGCGCCGAGCGCATCCTCAAGGATCTGGAGGAGCGCAAGACGACCGGGCTGGCCGCGATGGACCAGCTGGCAGCGCTGGCGGCAGAGAAAGAGGCGGCGATGAAGGCGGCACGCGACAGCGGCCTGTCCGCCCGCGCCTTCGCCGTCGCGTGGGTCCTGCGCAATGACGCTGCCGTCAGGACGGCTGGCATCGATCCCATGACGCTGGCCAAGGAGGTCGAGGAGTTGCTCGGACGCTTCCCGAACGCGTTGGTCAACGCCGACGAGCAGCGGCGGCTGCGAGCGTCGCTTTACAAGCCCTTGCTCGCCCTGGCACAGGATGAACGGGCGCGGGTTGTCGATCTGGTGGTGCGTTTGCTGCTTGCTGAGGCAGGCGAATGAAATCGTCGCAGTATCCGGCCCAGGATTTGCGACGCCGCGCGCTGGCCTGGGCGGTCAAACTGAAGGTCAATCCCCGCGTCGTTCGGGTGCAGGAGATGCGCAGGAAGTGGGGTTCCTGCTCATCGGCAGGGACCGTCACCTTGGCTGTCGACTTGCTTGACCAGGATGAGCACTTCCAGGACTACGTCATCGTTCATGAACTGCTCCACCTGCGTTATGCAAATCACGGCAGGATGTTCAAGGCACTCATGAGCGCGCATGTGCCGGGTTGGCAAACATTCGAATCGGAGCGGGCTGATCGTTAAGCGAAGGTGACGCCTGCGGCGTACGTCAGTTCGGAAGTTTGCGCGCGGAAAGTAGGAGGCGCCATATCGTGTACGCTAACAAGATCTCCCTGGGATACTGATGTCGTATACCCGAATCGAAGCCACTCCACTGGAGAAGCGCTTCTCGTCGAACCTCTTCGGGCTCAGATACCAGGCTTGCGACACCTTTCTGACCGAACTCAAGACAGCGGCCGCAAGCGCCTGAGTTTTCGTGCCTGTCAGACCAAGCTCGAAGTTGGCTCCGCCGGTCCCATAGATTTCGAGGTACTTCGAGTCGAGATACTTCACCAGCCCGAGTAGATCGTCGTTTCCGAATCTGGTGACGGACGCATTCGGATAATTCTGGCAAATGAACTCCGCGGCGTACGTGGCTACTTTGGCGTGCGGTGCGTCCCCCTCCGGGGTGATGATCTCGATTTGGTCGAACTCGCGGCGATCCAGCAGTGAGAAGAGGCGCTCGTGCTTCGGCGATGCGAATGCAAGCAGCGCGCGGTTTCGAGACGGATCGGACACGTCGTCGAGCAGCTTGATGTCCTTGTACGGCCCATCCTCTCCCGTCAATAGGTCCGCCAGATGCTCAAGAAAGGCGACCGGGTCTTCGGACTTCTCGGCGGCGAACAGTTTTTCGATGTCTTCCTGGAGCGGATAGTGCCTTTCGGCCGACGTGTGACACACGAGGACTCGCCCTTTGGTCACCAGCTCACTACGGACCGCCTTGAAGATCAGCGGCTTCGCGAGACCGGATATGTCGACGAGCGCAAGGCCGTCCAGACGCGGAAGGGCTGCGAGTGCCTCGTCATAGGCGGTCTCGACCACCGTTGTCCCCGATTTGCACCACGCATTCAGGATAGCCCGTGAATGCCCTTCCACCGGATACCTGATCGCGTGTACGGTCCCCGGATTGAGTGCTCCGGAGAGGAACTTGTTCGATGCAAGCGTTCGGTCTTCAAACCCCAATCCCACCAGGGCCGAACTCACCGGGAGCGCGGCAAGCTCATTCTCGGAGACGTGATGGATCGCGATCGATACCTTGTCGGCCCACGCTTTCGGCTCCGGAGACGCTGTCTCGCTCTCGAACACGCCGAACAGGTCGGATTGCCTTGGCGCCGCTCTTCCGACGGGGACTTGCGGTGCCGCGGGGGCAGTTTCAGCTGGCTGCTCCTGAATGGCGACTTCGGATTCCCGGCCGGTATGGCCATTGCCGAGGGTGCCGGTCTCGTCAACTTCATCGTTGATCTGGTTGCGCAGCAGAATCTCTTTGGCGGCAGCCACATCATCCAATTCGAGCCACCTGCTCAAGTCGTCTCCGGAAAGCTCGAAGCGATCCCTGTCGGCAAGGCCGATGAATGCCGCCAGCCCGTAGATCTTTCGATAACTCAGAATGAACTGAAGGATCGGGTCGGAGTCCTTCGTCTTGGTGCGCGGCGCTCCGCCAGCGAAAACGAAGACGCCGGCATCGATCAGGTCGCGAAGCCTGTCGATCTGCTGCTTCTGGCTGTTCTCGTCCTCGGCGGTCACTCTGACATAGATCGACGAATATTGTCTCAAACGAGCCTTCGATTTTCCATCCTTCGGCGCGTTGCGATACGACCGCACCAATAGATCGTGTGCTGTCTGCGCGAATGCCAATGCATGGTTCTTGAGGTTTCTGGAGTAATTGGCGCGCCGATTGAGATCATAGAGGCGGCGTGCACTCATCTCTTGGAAACACTCGGATTGGATGTGCTCTTCGATAGGGTATTCGTTGGAATTACCGGCCCGCCGTAGGATTTCCTCATAAAGCTTGATAACGTCGCCAATATCGCCGACACAGACGCTGGTAAGACAGGACAATCCCCTGTACACACGCTTTTTCTGACCAGCCCCTTCGGTTGATGAGGCTATTTCCCTGGCAACCTGCTCGAGGGGCACGTCACCCAGAATCACTTTCGGATCACGCTGTCGCGGATGCTGCGCGTGGAGGCCGGCACGCAGTTGGAGGATTTGCGCGACAAAGTCCTTGCCAGCGGAACCAGGCGCATTAATAGTCTTAAAGACATCCTCGCCAAGGTCGAACACCGTCAGATCGCGGCCGATCCGGATGGGGTGATTTCTTCCCGGCGATCTGAGACCAAGTTCGATCGTCTGCCACTCGGAGGTAAATTTGAACGCGCAGGTCGGGCTCTGGAAGAGAAGTGCGGAGAGGAGTGCCTCGATTTTGTCGAGTTCAAGGTAACGCGTCGATACGTCGTCCAGAAGATAAAAGATCGAAGCGGACTCGAATGCTTCTGAACATTCCCGTAGGCTGTTGGCCAGATGATTGAAAACTTCGGCGGGGGCTTGCTTGACAAGGTTCTTTTCGCCACCGCTGACCGTGAGAACGGCGATCCGTTGAAGCCTCTGCTCCAGATCATCAAGGGAGATGGAGTGTCGCAAGTCATCGGCTCCCTCCATGTAATCAGCGACCGCTGATGCCAAACGCGTGTGTGCTCCGGGCGCGACGGTTCCCGGGTCGACGTCACGAAGGTGCATCAGGGCCCGTGCGGCTTGCAAAGCGTAGGCAAGGAAGAGGCGCGTCAGACGGTATTCCAGTTTGAGAAGCGACTGCTCCCGCAGATCCAGCAGCCTTTGGGCAGATACGAAAAGTCCGACATAGCGGTCATTTCGTAAGCGCTGGATGACCATTTCGGACGTCTCGCCTTCGCGTTGAGTGGCGCGGGCGTGAATATCCAAAGCACGGAGCAGCATCGTTTTGCCGCAACCGCGCATGCCGGTGATGATTTGAGGCCCCGGTCGGGTGATTTCGGTCAGCCAGCGGTTGGCCGGATCGACCAGCAGCTTTGGAACATCCCAGGATTCCAGCGTCTGGGCGTTATAGTGATCTGCGAATCCCATGAGTCGGAGCGGGTTCTTCCAGGGGCGCCAGTGATGAGAGGCCCTGTAGAACGATTCTCTGATCTGGGCGACCATGTCGGCCGGATTGGGAAGCCGGAGATTTTGCGCATCCGCACGCAGGTTGCTGATGATTCCTTGAAGGGCAAGCGCAATCCGAAAGTCACGATCCTCCAACTGATCCGGTTGTGCCAACAGCCTGTCAAGAAGGGCATTGACGTGGTTGGCAATGAAACCAAGGTCTCCTTGGCGATCAGCGGTGCTTTTGCTTTCATCCGAAACGCTGCCGAGGTCAATCGCCATCACCCGAAGCATGGGGTCGACTGCGTCGGGACGCCGCGATTCCGGGCGAAGCCTCTCGACAATGAGGTTTTCGGAATGCAGGTCGTTGTGGTTGAGTTTGTTGGCCTCCAGCTCCGCGCGAAGCTGAAGGAGATCGATCGCGACCTGGCAGATCGATGCGGCACTGGGCGGTGTACTGCTGTTGACGAAGTCCTTTAGGAGATCGCCCTCGACGTAGTCGAGCACGGTGATGTGACAGGGAATGCCGGTTGCAGCCTCGTCTGTAAAGACCACGGTCTCGTCGATCGCGTCGATGATGCCGACCACATGTGTCGCGCTGGCTGCCAGCTGGGCATGCAATTGGACTTCGTCTCGGAACGGCGTTTTCTTGAAGGGCTCAAAGTTGTAAAAGGCGACAGGCGATATCTTGATTACGTACTTCTTCCCGACGAATCCCGCTTCTGCGACGTATGCGGCACCGTAAAATCCCCTCCCCAAATGCTTCGTGATCCGGTAGTTGCCTATCCTTGCCGGCGGATGATCCAGGACAAAGCCGTAGGTGCGCCCGCAGGATGGGCACTTGTCATCCAATTCCCTTTCCGCGTAGTCCTTGGAAGGACAAAAGAAGCAGCAGTATTTAGCCATTGATCGCTTCGAAATCGGGGCTGCTCGGGAGAGAGGTCGGAGTGCCGACAACCTCGTCGAGCCTGAGAATCACGTCCGGCATCAGTGTCTCGGGCGCCCTTACCGTCGCGATCGGGGCGCCGCCGGACACCCATTGTCCGGGAGGAGTGAGTAGAACGAGTCCAACCGGATCCGGAAAAGGCACCTGTTCCGACCTGAACATGCCCTGCCATTCGACAAGCCGGTCGCGAAGCAGGTCCAGGCGGTAGAAGCAGAATCCGTCGTGCGCGGCCAGGACGTTTCCGGTGTGCTCCCTTCTTGTGTCGTGTACAACCGCGTCGAAGCTGTCGGGATCGGCGCCTTGGGCGATGAGGTTGTCGTCGAAGTGCCGGCGGAGCTCTGTGGGGGATATCTCTGCGATCTTCGGGCGAAGGTCGGCGGGAAGACAGGCCATGGCGAGCGCCCTACAAGTTTCGACATGGCTTCCCAGCCAAGGGGAGCACGTCCCTCTGAAGACGTCATCGAGGGCGAGCAGGGATTCACGCTTTCCGAGGTATGGCTGGTACGGATGGCGAGCATCCGTGAGAACCGGCGCTGCGTCTATGCCGAGAGCCCGCGCAGCCCGCAAAAACAACCCGGCGTTTGCCGCCGCAGCATCCCTATCGGTGCCGAAATTGCCGTGGGCGGCAACCCGGATGTCGAGACCTGCATACCTGACGCCGACGGCAAGTTTCTTCGACAAGAGGCTGCCGGCCACCAAGGTCGGGACCGCCTGCGCATTCATTGTCTGCCGCAGTCTGAACATCCGTCCGTCGAGCGGCGCCATCTCGCCCTTGGCAAGGAAGTGTGCGTATCCGGATCCGTCGACAATCTCCTCAATCTCGCAAAGGGAGAGTTCCGTGCGGTAACCCGGAATCTGGGCGAGGCAGTCGATACCGCCGGCCGGGCGACCGGGTACGCCGAGTTTCGGTACGATCGCGCCGGCTGCGCGGAGAAACAGCGGGGTCAGAAGCGTGCTTAGCGATGCGGGGCCACCCGTGGACGCCACGTCGGCGACAACCGCTCCGTCGACGGACAGGCGTTCGCCCGAGGCGGCCAGAATCGTTGCCAGATCCGCCGCGACGGCAGCGTCGCTCGGGAATTGCGACGCGACGGTTGCAATCGCAGAGCGGATATCGTCGTCCGAAGGGTTTCGGAGAAGCGCTGAAAGAAACCGACCATCGGTCTTCGGAGCGTCCATGGTCGGTTCCTCAGACGGCGACTGAACGCTCAACGAGGTGTCGCTTGATGATCTCCGCTTGCGTCCGAGAAAAAAGAGGAGGTAGCGCATTCCCGATCATCTCGGCGGCGGCATACTTGCCTCGGCG
>JAJZZR010000233.1 GCA_021797465.1 Pseudomonadota bacterium
TCCAACGCCACAGTCGACATCCTTCCCGCATGCGCGTCTCCCGGACGCGCTTCTTGGCACATCCGTGTGCCAAGACTGAACTGCGTTCAAGCCAACAATTTCACCCACAAATTCCGCGGACGAACCACTTTTTTTATCGATCAGCCGCGCAATCCGCCGCAGCGTCCATCACTCCGTCGCGAAACCCGCCGCCAATGACCCCGTCTTCAGCAACCGCACCCGCTCCTCGCGCTGTGTCTGCGATAGCCGTTCCGGGCGCCCGAAGTGCTCCGCGCGTCGCAGCGCCTCCACCCCACCCTTGTGGCGCAACCTCTCCCAGCGCATCACTGTCTGGCGTGAGACGCCCACCCGACGGGCGACCTCCGCTTGCGGCCGCCCCGCAACCAGCACTCTCGCCCCGAGCCGTCGGCGCCGGTCCAGCTCATGGAGTTTCTCTGAGTGCTTCATCGGTGCCGCGAATGTAATCATTCCGGATACTTGAGCCGCAAGCAGCCGATAAAGTGTCACGCACTTCCGCATGTTCCAATAATCAATGACCTGCGGCCTGCCCTCGCCGGCGGTCCGTACAGAGCGTTCTCCGTTGACACCGCCCAACGTCCATCTTGCGCGCCAACGACGTCTCACTCCCGCCAGACCCTCGCTATGTGCGCCAACGCACGGACGCAGATCAACACTCCGTGCCCCAATGTCAAATCCCACCGAGGAGCGGGCGTGCCTGCCAAGAAACAGCCTACCTTGCGTCCATTGCCCAAAGTAGCGACGGGCATTACGGGCTTTGATGAGATCAGTCGCGGCGGTCTGCCCAGGAACCGGACGACCCTGGTGATGGGCGGTCCCGGCACCGGCAAAACTGTTTTCGCTTTGCAGACTCTGTTGAATGTTGCGCTGGCGCACGAGCGCACGGGACTCTTCGTCGCATTCGAGGAAGATGCCCACGAGATAGCCGCGAATGCCGCCACGTTCGGCTGGCAATTGTCCGCAACGGCGAAAAGTCCGCTCTTTTTGCTTGACGCCCGACTGTCGCCGGCAATTGTACAGTCCGGCGACTTTGAGCTCACCGGCATGCTGGCCATCCTTGAAGCCAAGAAACGCGAGCTCGGCGCGGACTTGATCGTGTTCGATGGAATCGATGTGCTGCTTTCCGTGCTACAGGATCCGCGCAGCGAAATGCGCGAAATCTACCGTCTGCGCGACTGGCTCGCACGCAATGAATTGACCGCGATCATCACCACGAAAATCGACGACAACGCGTCCCGGCCTGTGAATTACAGCTTCATGCAGTTCATGGCCGACTGTGTCATTCGGTTCGACCGACGCTCGGAACAGGCGATCGCGGTGCGCCGGCTCGAACTCACGAAGTACCGGGGCTCGAACTTCCTCCCCGGTGAATATCCGCTTAGTTTTGGCCGGCATGGCATCGAAGTGGCGACCCCGGGTGCGATGGAAATTCCGCATAAAGCCTCCCCAGAGCGCGTCTCCACGGGCTTCGGGAGCCTCGACTCCATGCTGGGTGGTGGCCTGTTTCGCGGCAGCACCACCCTGATCACGGGCGCACCCGGCACATCGAAGACGACTCTTGCGGGCCAGTTCGCGGAAAGTGCCTGCCGCCGCGGCGAGCGAACGCTTTTCGTGAGTTTTGACGAAAGCGGGGACCGGATCAGTAGCAATCTTACCTCCTTGGGCATTCACCTCGACACATACGTGAAATCCGGTCTGTTATGCATGTATTTCGGTCGCACCGACATGGTCAACCCTGAAGAGCACCTGATCCGGCTCGCGGCGTCGATTCATGAACATCAGCCGCGTTGCATGGTGATCGATCCGCTCTCCGCCATCGTCAAGTCCGGCGCATTGCTCTACGCGCGCGCTGTCGGCAGTCGCCTCATCTACCTGGCTCGAGACAACGACATCACCACGTTCATCACCTCGCTCGTGGACGGAGATGATCCGCAGGCCGAAGCCACCGAGCTGCAGATCTCGACCATCGCAGATACCTGGATCCACCTGTCGTACCTGGTACGCGGCGGTGAGCGCAATCGGGCGCTCACCATCATCAAGTCGCGCGGTACGAAACACTCGAACCAGGTGCGCGAGTTGATGTTGAGCTCCGCGGGACTGTCACTGACGGAGCCCTACTCCTCGGGCGGCGAAGTACTGATGGGCACCCTGCGCTGGGAAAAAGAAAACAAGGAGCGGGATCGGAAGTTACAGCGCAGAGCGGAGTTCGCTCACAAGCGCCGCACGCTGCAATTCGCCGAAGCGGACATTCTCGCGCGGATAACTGCCTTACAACTCGATCTCGACAAGCAGCGCTCCGCGCTGGCGCTTTACACTCGAGACGACGAAGTTCGTCATACCTCCATGGGTGCGCGTAAAGATGAGTTGCGCAAAATGCGCGGCGGAGACGACGTAGCTACGAAGTCGGTAGCGAGCATACCGCGGCGTGGCCGCACCTCGGCCAAATCCCGGACCAACGGTGAGAAGGGAGCATGACGTGACGCGTAAACGAGCCAAAGCGGACATAGTCGCCACCCCTCCAGTCACCACCATTGTCGTAATGTGTCTGTATGTGGCGGGCAAGGCTCCCAATTCCGTCAAGGCCATTGCAAACCTGCAGGCAATCTGCAAACGACATCTGCAGGATGGATATAAACTGGAAGTCGTCGATGTCTGCGAGCATCCGCTGCGTGCCTTGGCCGATGGCGTCCTCGTCACGCCCAGCCTCACCAAGACCTCGCCCTCGCCGAGTTCTATGGTTATCGGCAATCTCAGCGATACCGACAGCGTGTTGGCGGCGCTGGGCTTGCACGCTGAAGATCGGCCATGAGCTCCGCGCCACGACTGACTGCGCGCAGTGAATCCGACCTCAGGGCCGAGGCCGCGTTCCGGGAATGGCTTCGCCGGCTCGTCAAAGGAAGCGCCGAACTTCGCGCCGCCGAAGCGGGCCAGATCGACGCGATCATGGACGCCGCGACCGGCAGCGCCATTCTGCTGCCCGAGGCACGGGCTGCACTTCAGCGCGAGATCGTTGGCAGACCCAAGCGCAGGAATGCGAGGCGCATCATGGCAGTCGCGCGGGCCGGCACGCCGAACCATCTGCTCGCGGATATCCCAACCCGGGAGTACGAGGCGCTCCTTGCCGGCGTCGAGGTGGTCACCCTGAGATACGGCGAGGTGCTCTACGAGCCTGGCGAACGGATGCGGCATGTGTACTTCCCCAGCGACAGCCTGGTCTCCCTGCTAATGGTCATCGATGGCCGCCGGACGTTGGAAGTCGGACTGGTCGGTCGCGAAGGGATGGTGGGCGCCCGCTTGGCCCTCGGTATCGCCGCCTCCTCCACGCGTGCCCTTGTACAGGGAACGGGGACGGCACTCAGGATCAGCGCGGCTCGTTTTCTGCGTGAGCTCAAAAGCGCCCCGGCCCTGCGCCGCGCGGTGCTCCTGTTCACCGATGCGCTGGCGAATCAAGTGGCGCAAACCGCCACATGCAATCGGTTCCATCTCATAGAGGAACGGTTAGCGCGTTGGCTGCTGATGAGCCGCGAGCGTTTGCCGTCCAATGAATTCTATTTGACCCACGAATTTCTGGCAGACATGCTGGGTGTCCGCCGGGTGAGTGTCACGGTAGCCGCCGGCGAACTGCAGCGCCGGGGACTGATTCGCTGCCGACGCGGAACGATCACGATTCTCGATCAGCGCGGCCTAGAGGCCGCCTCATGTTCCTGTTACGGGGACGTAAGGCTTGCGCGAGCAGTTGTCTGACCCACACGTAAGTTCGCTCCTCGTGCCAGCGCCACATCCCTCGGATTTGGAGTCGCATGCGGCTTGAGAGCCCCCTGCGACGTTCGCCAGTTTCGGCACCGACCCGCTTTAACGTCATCTCCGACGTGACGTTTGTCCGATTACCTCGATTCTCGGATTCCGCGCGGCTGCCGCCGGGGTGGATGCGGCTACACCCACTCAGTCCGCGGTACTATTGGACGCGCCCCGCGCTTTGCCGCACTACAAACCTCTACTGGCCCGTTTCACTCTCCGGTAGAGAGTTCGCTCGCACTTCCGCTCTGTAGCCCTTCTACATATCACACAGTCGGCGCACTGTGTCTCGCAGGGACGGTGGACGAGCACGAGCGTCTGGAATGGATACCGGGCGCCGTTTGGTTTTCCATGAGAGTTCCTCCGTATGCCGCGACGGCGCTCGCCTGTGTGGCCGCTGCCATTGCCGCGCGCGGCGCACACGCCGATGTTGCCGGACACTCGTCTGTGGGAGATCTCAAAAGTCTTAGCATCGAGCCGCTGATGAACGTCGAGGGCACCTCCGTGTCCAAACGTCAGGAGCCCTTATTGACACCTCGAAAAAATCCCCCCAAGTCCTCGTGCGGATGCCCTAACTACCCTCAGACACACCCCCGTTCGGCACGCTCTCGCAGGGTCTAACCGGGTACGGTTTTGTTCACGTTTTCGCCAAGTGCTTGATTATTGTAGCGTTCCGCACAAAAGCGGGAGCGGTCGCGATGGCGGATTGGTGGGTGCTGAGGGGCTCGAACCCCCGACATTCGCCGTGTAAAGGCGACGCTCTACCAGCTGAGCTAAGCACCCTAGCGCGTTGGCGGTACGAGTCCGGCCGATCCCCGAGGCCCACGGATGCGAGCATCCGCGCTCCGGGTAACACAAGGGCCGCCTGCCGTGCCGCGCCAACTCGGCGTTCGCAAGGCGGCGCATCGCGCGTCGCCGCTCAGTGAGCCGGGACGACCTGCTTGCGCCCGCCGTTGCGCCGGCCGCGCCGCGCGTCCTGAGCAACCGTCTCGGCCGCCGCGGTCGGAGGTGTATCGCGAGACAGAGGTACCGGTTGCTGGGTCAGCGCCAGCGCCAGCACCTCGTCGATCCACTTGATCGGTTTGATCTCGAGATTACCCTTGATGTTGTCCGGAATTTCGACCAGGTCCTTGCGGTTCTCGTCCGGAATCAGGACGGTCTTGATGCCACCGCGATGCGCGGCCAGCAACTTCTCTTTCAGTCCGCCGATCGGCAGAACCTCTCCGCGCAGCGTGATCTCGCCGGTCATCGCGACGTCGGAGCGAACCGGTATGCGCGTGAGAGCCGACACCAGCGCGGTGCACATGCCGATACCGGCGCTCGGGCCGTCCTTCGGCGTCGCCCCCTCGGGAATGTGCAGATGCACGTCCAGCTTCTGGTAGAACTCGCTCTCCAGTCCCAGCACCTCGGCGCGGCTGCGCACCACGGTCATGGCCGCCTGAATGGACTCCTGCATCACCTCGCCCAGCTGTCCGGTGTGCTGCAGCTTGCCTTTGCCCGGCACCACCGCCGCCTCGATCGTGAGCAGCTCTCCGCCCACTTCCGTCCAGGCGAGCCCGGTGACCTGACCGACGCGGTTCTGATCCTCCGCCTTGCCGTAGCGGAAGCGGCGCACACCGAGGAACTTGTCCAGGTTGCGCGGGGTGACGCCGACGTGCTTCTCGTCTTTCTTGTGCAGCAGCAGCTGCTTGACGGCCTTGCGGCAGATCTTGGCGATCTCGCGCTCGAGGTTGCGCACGCCGGCCTCGCGCGTGTAGTAGCGCACGATGTCGAGCAGCGCGGCGTCCGAGACCTTCAGCTCGTCCTCCCGCAGCCCGTTGCCCTTGATCTGCTTCGGCAGCAGATAGCGCCGGGCGATGTTCATCTTCTCGTCCTCGGTGTATCCGGGCAGACGGATCACTTCCATGCGATCGAGCAGCGGCGGCGGAATGTTCAGGCTGTTCGCGGTGCACACGAACATGACCTCGGAAAGATCGAGATCGACCTCGAGGTAGTGATCGTTGAACGTCGAGTTCTGCTCCGGATCGAGCACTTCCAGCAGCGCCGAGGACGGATCGCCGCGGAAGTCCATCGACATCTTGTCGACCTCGTCGAGCAGATACAGCGGGTTGTGCACGCCGGCCTTGGCCATGTTCTGCACGATCTTGCCGGGCAGCGATCCGATGTAAGTGCGGCGGTGGCCGCGGATCTCGGCCTCGTCGCGCACGCCGCCGAGGGACATGCGCACGAACTTGCGGTTGGTCGCCCGGGCGATGCTTTGTCCCAGCGAGGTCTTGCCCACGCCGGGCGGTCCGACCAGGCACAGGATCGGGCCCTTGAGCTTCTCGACCCGCAGCTGCACCGCCAGATACTCGACGATGCGTTCTTTGACCTTCTCGAGCCCGTAATGGTCCTCGTCGAGCACCTGCTCGGCGCGGGCGATGTCCTTGAGGATCTTGGTCCGCTTCTTCCATGGCACCTTGACCAGCCAGTCGATGTAGTTGCGCACCACCGTCGCCTCGGCGGACATCGGCGACATCATCTTGAGCTTGTTGAGCTCGCTGGTGGCCTTCTCCCGGGCCTCCTTCGGCATGCCGGCCCGGGCGATGCGCCCCTCGAGGTCGGCCAGCTCGTTGCCGCCCTCGTCCATCTCACCCAGCTCCTTCTGGATGGCCTTCATCTGCTCGTTGAGGTAGTACTCGCGCTGGCTCTTTTCCATCTGCGCCTTGACGCGGCCGCGGATGCGCTTCTCGATCTGTAGGACGTCGAGCTCGCCTTCGATCGCGACCAGGATGTGCTCCAGGCGCTTCTTGACGTCGAGTATCTCGAGAACCTTCTGCTTCTCGGCGAGCCTGACCGACATGTGCGCCGCGACGGTATCGGCGAGCCGACCCGCCTGCTCGATGCCGGCGAGCGCCGTCAGCACCTCCGGAGGCACCTTCTTATTCAGCTTGACGTACTGCTCGAACTGCGAGATCACCGAGCGCGTCATGACGTCCATCTCGCGCTCGTCGTAGGACTCGACGTCCGGCAGCAGCTCGATCTCCGCCGAGTAATGCGGTCCGGCGGCCAGCCGGTCGATGCGCGCGCGGTCGATGCCCTCGACGAGCACCTTCACCGTGCCGTCGGGAAGCTTCAACAGCTGCAGGATCGTCGCCACCGTGCCGATGCGGTACAGATCGTCCGCTTTCGGATCATCGACGTCGGCCTGCTTCTGGGCCACCAGCATGATGCGCCGATCGGCGCGCATCGCGACATCGAGCGCTTCAATGGATTTCTCCCGCCCGACGAACAGCGGGATGACCATGTGCGGATAGACGACGACGTCCCGCAGCGGCAGTACGGGTACGCCCCGCGGCGCAGCCGCGGGCTGTGTTGGAGAGTGAGATTCAGACACGCTCGAAGCCTCGATTCATTTGGCGGACGGCCCGAGCCGCCCGGTGCGCGATCGTCCGCTCAGTGGCTGGCGGCCCGCCGCGGCTCTTCGGCTCCGGCGCGGCCTTGGCCTTCCTCGGAGCGGTACACGACGTAAGGAGTGGTCGAGCCGTCGATGACCGCCTCATCGACCACGACTTTGGCCACCTCGTTCAACGTGGGCAGATCATACATGGTGTCGAGCAACACGTTTTCAAGGATGGTGCGCAAGCCGCGCGCGCCCGTCTTGCGTTGCATGGCTCGACGGGCCA
>JAJZZR010000559.1 GCA_021797465.1 Pseudomonadota bacterium
TGCCAGCGTGTAGCCCGCGGGACCGGCGCCGACGACCAGCACGGAGCGGCCGCTGGGCGGGCGCGGCAGCGGCCGGCGGAAGTTCAGCGGGTTCCAGCGGGTGAGCAGGCTGTAGATCTCGAAGCCCCAGGGCAGCTCGAGCACATCCTTCAGGATGCGGGTCTCGGCCTGGGGGACGTTCACCGGATCGCGGTGTTGCTTCTGGTAGATGCAGCTGACCATGCAGTCGTTGCAGATGCGATGACCGGTGCCGGCGAGCATCGGATTGTCGACGCAGGCGATCGCCAGGGCGGACAAGACATGACCGCGCCGCTTCGCCTCGTGCATCTCCGAGATGCGCTCGCCGAGCGGGCAGCCGGTCTGAAGCGCGCCGACCGCGCTGTGCTCGAACGATCCCGACGCGGCACGCAAGCCGCTCGAGCAGGAATCCTTGTCCTGGTGGTGACAATAGATGCAGTAGTGGATCTCGCCCAGGCCTCCCGCCAGGTCGCATCCGGCGTCCGTGAGCTCGAACCCCCGCCGCTGGCGCAAGGCGTGCTCGGCCGGCGCCTCGAGCCAGGTGATGCCGCCTTCCTGCCGGGCGCCGGTTGCGACCCGCTGCAGCGGGTCGTGCTTGCGGGGCACTTGAAAGAGGGCATGATCGCCGAAGCGCCGACGCCCGGCGGGGGAGAGCGCGGCCCAGGTGACGAAACGCTCGGCCGCGGCGAGCTCGGCGCGGCACTGCGGCTCGCGCTCCAGCCATGCGCGCACCGCCCGGGCAAAGCGCACCGCCTCGAACGGACCCTGCAGGTGCGCTTCGAGCGCCGCGAGCGCCTCGTCGCCGTCGATGCCCGCGGCGTCCTCGCGGGTGGCTTTCTTGGCGATATGCCGCTGGACGAACTTGCGGCGCACCTCGAAGACGACCTCGAGATCGTCCTGGCGCTCGACCAACTCCGCCACGTCCGCGCCGATCGAGAACACCGCGCAGAGAAACTCGTCGACGAGCGGGGCGAGGATCAGCCACAACTCGCTCTCATCCCGGCGCGCCAGCGCGTCGCCGGCGGCCCGCGCGGCCGCCAGACGCTCGAGCAGCTGCGGGTCGCGCTCGAGCAGGAACTGGCGGAAGCGGGCGTCGAGCCGCTCGAGCCCAGGGCGGGAGTAGAGGTCCTCGGGCGTCGGCAGCCCGCATGCCGCGGTGGTGGCGTTCATCGCGTCAGGTCCCGAGCGGGGCGGCACTCATGCGCCGGCGGCCGGTGCTCGATTCGGGATCGAGCTTCTCACCCGTGGCCCGAAGCCCGCGCGACACGTGTGCCTCGAGTGCGCGTCAGCGCCGCCGATCGGGGCACGGGTCCAGGCAGGCGGATTGAGCGCGCGAGACATGTCCGGTCGAGTTTACTTTACGGCAACTATGTCGGTCCAATATGTCCGCACGCGACCCGCCGGGCGCACCTGGGTCAATCCAGCCCACGTGTCGCTGCGCAGTCGATAGACACGTTCGCCGGCGCGCAGCTCGATGCAGCCGTGTCTTCTCCCCTTGGCCTCGGCTCTTGACCAGTCGGACTTGTCGATCAGCGCGGCGCTGAGAAGCGTCTCGAAGTCCACCCTGCGGGGGCACGCCGGGAAGCTCGACGTTACCGCCACGGACGGGCCGCTGGCGGGGGGCGGCGCGCGCCGGACGCCGCCGGATGCCGTTCGTCGCGCAGCGGCCGGCGATCCGCCGGATGTGCTCGACGCCGGCGCAATCCGCCCCGAGCCGTGAGGGTACGAACCGTTCCAATTGACCGTCAGGGCCGCGATCGAACCGATGCTGCGCGTCTTCAGCGAACGGGGCGACAACCCGAGCTTGGAATATCGAGCCAGGTCGCGGCCGTGGAATTTCGCGCGACATGCGCCGCGCATCGCCCGGTCGATTGCCCGGACCGTCGCCTGCGGGACCGATCGAGGGTCGGCCGCATGCGCCGCGGCGATCATGCCCAGCCGGAACTCGTCCCGGCCAAACTGCGCGACGCTCTCACCATACGGCGCGTGGGCGCAATTCACCTGGGCGTTTGCCACGCTCCAGGCGAGCACGAAACACCCGAGAAGTGCAGTTCGCGTCTTCATCAACGTCCCTCGTTGGGAAGGATGGAGCATACGCCCGCCATGCTCCAGCGGAAAGTTCGGTATGGACCACGGCGAAGACCGTCCGGCGTTCACTCACCCTATCCCGTGTGTTCCGTGCGGGACTGCTCGCGGGCTACGGAACCAGTCTCCATGTTGGGCGTGGGCGGGTCGAATGATGCGACCTGGAATCTCGCCAGAGCGTCCTGCAAGGGTCCCAGCCACGGCTCGAAGCGGCGCCACTGATCGAGTCCGGCGCGGTTGAGCGGCTGACGGACCTGTTCGGCGCTCAGGGTATGGACGGCGCGCTCGGTCTCGTGAAACCGGAAACAGGCGGGCTCCGGTTGCAGAGCGCAGAATTCGAACAGGCGCCGGACGTTCGCCGCGAAATCCGTGATCAGATCCTCGTACTGGATCCGCAGTATCTTGCCCGGCAGCACGGCTTCCCAATGGCGCATGAGCTCCAGATACATGCGGTAGTAACGCGCGAGGTCGTCGAATCCGTAGGCGAACTCCGGTCCGGCTCCGGGCAGGAAGAGCTGTTTGAAGTTGCTGAAGCAGCAGGCGATCGGCTCGCGGCGCGCGTCGATGATCCGGGCATTGGGCAGAATGAGGTGAATGAACCCGAGATCCTGGAAATTGCTTGGGCACTTGTCGATGAAGAACGGCTTGCCGTGGCGGTACACGAGCGTATCGCGGACATACCGCTCGCCGAGTCGGCGGCAGTCTTCCCGGCCGAGTGTGGCGAGCACGCCGGGGTAACGCGGCGGCTCGCCCGGGCGGGGGCGGCCGTGCAGATCGGCCGCCAACTGCGCGATGTTGGGCAGCTCCAGGGTTGCGTCCACCGCGGAATGCGAGGCGAGGATCTGCTCGATCAGCGTCGAGCCGGCGCGGGGTAGCCCGACGATGAAAATCGGCGCCGCATCCGCATATCCCCAGTCCCGGCGCGCGGCAAAGAAATCCGCTGTGCAGGTGGCGATCTGCAAACGCGCGATGTTCTCGACGATCTCGGGACGGAAGCGGCATTCCCGCCGCTTCAGCTCGTTGCCTCGCGCGTAATACTGAAACGATGTCGCATACTCGCCCCGGTCCTCGAGCGCCTTGCCGAGCGCGAAGCACAGATGGTAGCGCTCCACGGGGCTGGTCCGGGTATCGGCCTCGTCACGGATCATCCGGTCGAGCTCGGCGGCCTCGAAGCGGAACGCGCTCAACGTCGCCAGGTGCCAACACGCGGTGGCGTAACCGGAGCGCAGGGCCGCGGCCGCGCGATAGGCCTGGGCCGCCTCGCCGGCTCGGCCCAGGCTCTTGAGCGCGTGGCCGATGGCCAGGTGCACCTCGGCGCTGTCGGGTGTCCGGCTCGCCAACCTCTGGTACCCGGATAGCGCCTGCTCGATGTCCCCGAGGCGAGCGCACGCGGTCGCATGTGTCAAGCGGTAGGCGGGGTTGTCGGGGTCGGCCGCCAGCAGCGTCTCCAATTCTTCCCGCGCGCGCAGATGCTTCAGGCGCCGTAACAATACGCGGGCGTACTCGTAACGGGCGGCATGGTATTCCGGCGCCCTCTCGAGCACCTTTTCCAGAAGAATCTCCGCATCACGGGGCACGTCGTGCGCCATGGCGATGCGGGCGAGCAGACGCATGCCTTCGATGTCATCGCCGCGGGTCAGGAGGTGGCGGCGCACCAGTTGCTCGGCGGCGCCGATGTCGCCGTCGGCGAACAGCCCGTGCGCGGTCCTGATCTCGCTCGGGAGCTGCTCGAGCGCCGCACAGGACTGTGCGGCCGATTCGGCCTCGCGCGCTCGCCCGCACCGGCGATACAGGCGCTCGAGGGCGGCCCAGCTCGCCGGCAGCCACGGGTTCAGCCGCACGGCTGTCGAGAAGGCCGCTATCGCGGGCTGCGTGGCCTGCTGCGCGAGGTGGCAGAGCCCGCGCTCCTCGAACAATCTGCCGTAGGCCGGATGGTGGTGCTCCAGCGCCTCGAGCGCCTCGAGGGCGTCCGCAAAGCGCTCGAGGTGGCGCAGACTCACGGCCAGAAGAAACAGGACCTGCCGATTTCCCGGATGGCTCGCGCGCAGTGCGCGTGCCGCTTCGTACGCGGCCGCGAATTCCCGGCGCTGCAGCCGCGACCAGGCGTCGTCCATCCGGATTGCGAGGTCGGATGCTGCCGCTCCCGCGGGCAGCCGAGGCGCCGAGCCGCTCACGGCCCGTGACCCGCGCCGAGGCGCGGGGCGGCGGGCGTCGGCGCGCTCATCTGCCGCACGACGGGCCATCCCGGGTCAGGATGTCTAATCTCGTGAGAGCCTCCCGCAAAGGTCCCAGCCACGGCTCGAAGCGGCGCCATTGATCGAGTCCGGCGCGGTTGATCGGCCGGCGGACCTGCTCGGCGCTCGGGGTATGGATGGCGCGCTCGGTCTTGTGGAACTCGAAGCACGCCGGCTCGGGCTTCAGGTCGCAGAACTCGAGGATGCGATGCACCGTCGTCGAGAAATCCGTGACCAACTCCTCGTGCTGGACGCGCAATATCGTCCCGGGCAGCACGGCGTTCCAGTGGCCCATCAGCTGCAGATACATGCGGTAGTAGCGGGCAAGGTCCTCGAAGCTGTAGACGAACTCCGGTCCGCCTCCGGCAGGAAAGAGCTGCTTGAAATTGCTGAAACAGCAGGCCATCGGCTCGCGGCGCGCGTCGATGATCCGGGCATTGGGCAGAATGAGGTGAATGAAGCCCAGGTCCCGGAAGTTGCTCGGCCACTTGTCGATGAAGAACCGCCTGCCGTGACGGTACACGCCGGTTTCGCGGAGGTATTTTTCCCCGAGCCGCGCGCACTCCGGCGCGTCGAGCTCGGCTAGCACGCCGGGATAACGCGGGCTGTCGGGCGGGCGGGTGCGGTCGTGCAGATCGAATACGAGGTGCGCGATATCGGGCAGCTCCAGGGTTCCATCCACCGCGGAATGCGAGGCCAGAATCTGCTCGATCAGCGTCGATCCGGCGCGGGGTAGTCCCACGATGAAGATCGGCGCCGCATCCGGATGTCCCCAGCCGCGGCGCGCGGCGAAGAAATCCGCCGTGCAGGTGGCGCGCTGCAGCCGCGCGATATTCTCGAGGAACTCGGGCCGGTAGCGGCATTCCTCCTTCTTCAGCGCGTTGCCTCGCGCGTAATACTGAAACGATGTCGCATACTCGCCCCGGTCCTCGAGCGCCTTGCCGAGCGCGAAGCACAGGTGGTAGCGATCGACGCGGGTCGTGCCGGCGTCGGCCTCGTAACGGGTCATCCGCTCGAGTTCGGCGTCCGCGAAGCGGTACGTCTTGAGATTGGCCAGGTTCCAGTACGCGCCGCCATAGCCGGGACGGCCGGCCACCGCGGCGTGATAGGAGTCGATCGCCTCGGCGGTCCGGCCCAGAGTCTTGAGCGTGTGACCCATGGCCATGTGCAGCTCGGCGTCCTTGGGATCTTCGCGCGCCAGCTTCTGGTACGCGGGCAGGGCCTGATCGAAGTCTCCGAGGCGCGCGCAGACCGTCGCATGCGTAAACCGATAGGCGCGGTTTTTCGGAGCGATCGCCAGCAGCTTCTCCAGTTCCTCCCGGGCGCGCTGGTGCTTGAAGCGCCTGAGGAGTGCAACAGCGTACTCGTAACGGGCGGCGTGATACCCCGGGGCGATCCCGAGCACCTTCTCGAGCAGAGCTTGCGCGCCATCGGGCGCGTCGTGCGCCATGGCGATGCGCGCCAAAAGACGCAAGCCTTCGATATGCTCGCCATGGGCCGACAGGTAGCGGCGCACCATCTGCTCGGCGGCGCCGATGTCCCGGTCTTCGAACAGGCCATACGCCGTAACGATCTGCCCCGGGATCCTCTCGATCACCGCCAAGGACTGGGCGGCTGCGCCGGCCTCCTGCGGGCGTCCGCAGCTGCGATACAGTCCGTGCAGGGCGCGCCAGCTCAACGGCAGCCAGGAGTTGAGCGAAACGGCCTTGGAAAAGGCGGCAATCGCCGGCTCCGTCGCGCCCTGCGACAAGTGGCAAAGCCCGCGCTCCTCAAACAGTCGCGCGTACGCCGGGTGGTGGCGCTCCAGCTCCTCGAGCGCGCCGAGGGCTTCGGGAATGCGCGCGAGGTGGCGGGCGCTGACGGCAAGAAGATACAGAACGTCTCGATTCCCCGGATGGCGCGCGCGCAGCGCAGCCGCCGCCGCGTGAGCCGCGGCGTACTCCCGCCGCGTCAGTTGATCCCAAGCGGCGTCGATGGCCGCCGCGGGGTCGGCCTCTGGCGAGGATCCGACAAGGGATGGAGAGATCGAACCGCTCAATGCGGGTGACCCTTGGGGAAATTCAGCTCTATGGGCTTCGGGGCCGTCAGAAGCCGCATGACGAGCCGATTGAGCTTCGGGACGTTGACGGCGAACACGACGTGAACCGGGTCGGCCCAATCCGGCCCGTCTGCGACCGGCCAGCTCTCGATCGTGCCGTAGTTGGCGGTGAAGTTCGTATCGACGGTGACCCGCAGGGTCTGCTCGCGGGCGATCAGGGCCGGATCGAGCCACAGGGCCACGGTGGTCTCATCCCACAGCGGATACACCTGGCCGAAGCGCCCGAGGTAGTGATCGAAGGGGGCTTTGCCGTGCGCCACCTCGCGCAGCATCTTGCGCGACATCAGCGTGGTGCTCTGGGTGGCATCGACCGGGACCTCGGTGATCTTGTGCCAGGGCTGCTGCAGCACGATCGCGGCGGCCTGCGGATCGAAACCGACGTTGAACTCCAGCCGTGGCGCATTGACGTAATCGCTCGGGTGCGCGAAGGGCAAAGCGCTCGTCTGGGGGTTGAAGCTGCCGCCCATGAACACCAGCTGCTTGGCGAGCGAGGCGAACCGCGGATCGAGGCTGGCCGCCAGCGCGATGTCGGTCAGCGGTCCGGCGGCGAGGATGGTGACCTGGTGCGGATATTTGTGCACCATCCGGATCATGAACAGCGCGGCGTTCTCCTTGCGGGCGTGGATGGTGGGCTCGCCTTCGGGCAGGGGCGGGACCCAACCCGGTCTGTTGGGATGCAGCGGCGTCCAGTCCTGGGTGCCCTCCGCCGGCCAATGACTCATGAACGCCCCGTCGTAGAAGAGCTTGCCGTACATCTTCTCCCACGCGCGGGTCCGCCGCACGGAGTTGAGCAGCGGGAACTCCGCGCCCGGGTACACGGGGATGGAGGCGCGGTGGGCGATCTGCAGCGCCCGCAGCACGTGCGCAACTTCCTCGTTGCGCCAGCCGTCGCCGGTCGGGACGGTGATACCCAGCAGATCGATGCTCCTGTCCTGGGCGAGCATCAGGGTGGCCTGAATGTTCGTGCCCCCGGGACCCATCTCGTCCTCATCGAAGATCACCTTCGGGCGCGTG
>JAJZZR010000246.1 GCA_021797465.1 Pseudomonadota bacterium
ATTCGGCTGGCAGAGTGGCCAGCGACAATTAGAACTTTCGGGTAGTTGTCGTACGACGGCGGTCGTAATGAACGCCGGGTAATTGACGCCGGCGACAATTAGAATTTTCGGGTCCACCCCCCTCGTGGCGGTCTTGTTTAGGCTTCTCCCCGGGATACCCCGGGGGGCGAGCGTGATCACAGACCAGCAAGTGAGGCGACTGATGAAGCTATTGCATGAGGGCAATCCCCTGATCCGAGCCGCGGTACGCGCCGGGATGAGCGAGCCGACGGCGCGCAAATACGCCCGCTCGGGGCTGATGCCGTCGGAGACGAAGCCGCCGCGGACGTGGCGGACGCGACCGGACCCGTATGCGGAGGTGTGGCCGGAAATCGAGGGGTGGCTGAAGCTCGATGGAGGGCTCGAGGCGAAGACCCTCTGGGCGGCGCTCGCCGAGAGGTATCCGGGACGGTTCACTCCGGGGCAGCTGCGCACCCTGCAGCGGCGGGTGCAGGAATGGCGGGTTCAATGCGGGCCGCCGAAGGAGGTGTTCTTCCCGCAGGTGCACCGGCCGGGGGAGATGGGGCAATCGGACTTCACGGACATGCGGGAGCTGGCGGTCACGATCGCGGGGGAGCCCTTTGCGCACCTGCTGTATCACTTCGTGCTGACGTACTCGAACTGGGAGGCGGCGATGATCTGCCCGAGCGAGAGCTTCGAGTCCCTGAGCGCCGGCGTGCAGGGGGCGCTGTGGAAACTGGGCGGGGTGCCGCTGGGGCATCGGACGGACAATCTCTCGGCGGCGACGCACGAGCTCGCCGAGACCCGCGGGCGAGACTTCACCAAGCGCTACCAGCGCCTCCTCGACCATTACCGGATGAAGGGCTCGCGCAATTTTCCCGGTAACGCCCATGAGAACGGCGATGTCGAGTCGGCCAACGGGCACCTGAAGAGCGCGCTCGATCAGCGGCTGCGGCTACGCGGCGTACGCGACTTCCCTTCACGGGAGGCGTATGCGGCGTTCATCGAGGAGTGCGTCACCGCGCGCAACGCCACTCGCGGCGAGCGACTCGCCGAGGAGCGGGCGCACCTGCGCCCGCTGCCGCAACGGGCGCTACCGTCATATCAGGAGCTTCGAGCGCGCGTCACGCGCAACAGCATCATTCGCGTCGGGAAATACCGCTACATGGTGCCCTCTCGTCTCATCGGCCGGGTGCTGACCGTGCGGCTGCACGCCGACATCGTGGAGCTGGAGTATCGGGGTGCGCAGGTCGCGGTGCTCGAGCGGCTGATCGGCGCGGACCGTGGGCGCATCGACTACCGGCACATCATCCACTCCCTGGTGCGCAAGCCCGGAGCGTTCCGCCGGTACGCCTTCCGCGAAGCGCTCTTCCCGACGCTCGAGTACCGCCGTGCCTACGACGCGCTCGTTGCCGAGGATGATGCGCGAGCGGACTTCGAGTACGTGCGCATCCTGCACCTGGCGGCAAGCGACGGGGAGCGTGCCGTCGAGGCAGCCCTCGCGGCATTGCGCACGGAAGGGACGGTCCCGCAGTACGAGCTCGTGCGCGAACGGGTGCGTGGACCCCGTACCCCCGCCGGGGTACCGGACGTACGCGTCCGGCCGCCGGACTTGACCTGCTACGACCGGCTGCTCGGCTCCTTCAGCGCGGACAGTGAGGTGCGCTCATGAGCAACATCGAAGTCCGTGAGGAGGTGCTGCAGCTTCGCCTCAGAGGCCTGAGGCTGCCGGGGTTCCTGGCTCACTATGCGGCATTGGCCGAACGCACGATCGCCGAAGGCTGGGGGCCGATCGAGTATCTGACGGAGCTGGTGGATGTGGAGGTCGCCGAGCGGGCGGATCGCAGACTGAAGCGGTTGCTGGATGAGGCGGAGCTCCCCGCCGGCAAGACGCTGAAAAGTCTCGAGCTGACGCGCTATGCGCCACCCATGCGCGCGCAGATCCAGGAACTCTGCCGCGGGCAGTTCCTGAGCGAGGCCACCAACGTCTGCATGGTCGGCAGACCCGGCACCGGCAAGTCTCATGTCATGGCGGCAATCGCCCGCTCCCTCGTCGAGCGTGGCTCAGCCGTCTTTTACACGACCGTCGCCGCGCTCGTGGAGAAGCTGCTCGCCGCCAAACGGGATCTGCGCCTCGCGCGGGAGCTCAAGCGCCTCGATCGCTTTGAATGCCTGGCCCTCGATGATATCGGGTACGTCCAGCAAGACCGCGCCGAGATGGAGGTGCTCTTCACCCTACTGGCCGAGCGGTACGAGAGAAAGAGCGTCCTGATTACGTCGAACTTGGTGTTCTCGCAATGGGATCAGATCTTCAAAGACCCGATGACGACTGCGGCCGCGATCGACCGGGTCGTTCACCATGCCGTGGTGCTGGAGTTCCCAGGACCGAGCTACAGAGCGGAGCAAGCCGAGCGGCGAGCGGCGGCGCACGCCAAGGAGCAACGCGCAGCCGCGGCTGGGACGAGCTCATGAAGAGACAGAACTCCTGCCCGACCTTCGGCCGGGCAGGCCGCGCTTCGCCTTCGGCGTCGCGCGGAGGATGACGATGATAGAGATGAAACTTGGAAGAGCAGAGAGCCGGCGCTTACCGCGCCAGGCTCACTGAAGGTGGACCACCGCAGAGGGCACACGACCCGAAAGAAATAGATGTCGCGTCCGAAAGAAGTTGTTGACGCCAGCCAGTGGACGCTCCCGCTCCGCTCAAGTGGTTGCTACGCGCTCCCACTTTGGCACAGCTGATGCCGTTAAGGGGTGGGGGCGTCCATCCCATTGCTTACGATTGAAGGTCAGAAAGCCAGCCACCGGCTGGTAACACCAGGTGCCGTAATGACCGTTGAAGAAGGTGAGTTGCTGCCCGCCGTGGGTCGGATCGTCCGTGGGGTCGAGATCGCTCGTGATGTGTTTGACCTTGCTCCTGCCCAGTCGCTTGCGGTGCCGTTCGATCACACTCTCGGCCAACTCCTCGCCCATGCGGTAGAGCTCTGCCCGGCGCGGTGCGTTCTCAAACCGCGAAAGCGTTGGCTGCGAGGCCAGCGCTGCACCCGTCAGAGGATCGCGCCCGATCAGCAGCTTCTGGATCGGGTCCTGCGCCAACCGCGCCGAATCGTTGCAATCGACGTAACCGCAGGCGATCCCGAACAGTCGTTGCCGGACAAGGTCCCGGATGGAGTGCTCAACCTTGCCCGCCTGCCGACCGTCGCTGATGCAGGCAGCCAACCGCTCCGTCAGCCCCAGCCGCTCGTCGCACGCCTTCAGCAGAATCGCTCCGCCGTCGGAGCTGCCGTGCCGCTGGTCGAACTTCACCACCACAGGACGGCGAAGTAGCTCGGGAAACAGAACACTCTGTGTCGTGGTATCCTCGGTCACGCAAAAGCCTCTCGAGTGGTGGAAAGCCTTGTAGCAAAGCCTTTTTACCACGACAGGGGCTTTTGTTTATCAAAATTCGCGCATTTTCCAGGCTAGACCAGTACACGCTGGGACGCTTTCGAATGGAGCTATCTGAAGGGCGGCCGGCTGCACCACCGCAGCCTCACCCCAAAACAGGCGGAGCTGATGCGCGCGGCCATCGCCAATTACCGTAGGACCAAGAAGCTCCTGCGTGCCTGGGAGGTGCAGACTCAGATGCTGATCGAGCTCAACGCGCCCGAGTAGCTGTCCCGCTCAGATCGCCTGACGGGAAATTGCCGCAAATGCCTTCGTTGATGTGCGGAAGATGGGCCGAGGAGCGGTGCTGAGCACATCCGACCACCGAGCAGGTGTCGCGCCTCTTCAGCCACGCCGAGCGGCACCTGCTCAGCCGCGCCGGTAGCGTTGTACAGTGCTTCGAGGCCGACTTCACCCCGCTGCAGCGTCAGGTACTCGAGCTGCTCGGCGTGCCGGCAAGCGGCTTCCGCGGCTGACCGGCCAGCGGAAATTCCTCGAAATCACGTCTGCGCTGTGCGGAAAGTAAGTCAGGTCGCATCACCCAGTCGGTATTCAATAGAGTCCTATTTATTTACGATTCCTTACACCGCGAAGGCTCAGCGTCTTTCCCGGTAATTTGGGCGACAGTGGATTCCGATATGTAACCACAGCCACGCCCAATCCGCCCAAAAGCACCCCATCAGATGACAGATTCCGTTGGGACGGTTTCCGTCCGGCAGTACGTTGGTCAACCCATTGTTCCAATGCTCCCCTTGCTTCAGGCAGGTTTAAGCGGATGCTATGATCGCTTTCATTTATTAGCAATAGTCTTCTGACACCAGTAGGCGTAACAAATGCCTGAGCAAACACCGTGTGAATTCGCACTTTCGTGGCGACGATATGATCGCCAGGCGAGAAATTCTCATGCAATAGTTCCAGCACGCGAAACCGAGCATTGGGTACGCCTGTCGTCCAATTTACCATTGAAACGCTTGGAAACTGACTGGGATACCCAACGAGCTGGCTTTCACCAGCAATTTGAATGCCCTGCCTCGCTAAATGCGCGAATAGGTAGGCATACATAGCGCCGCTTAAGTTCCAATACATGTTCGGAATAGGTCGAAATAACGTGGGAGCGGTGTCATGAGGTAGAATTGAACCAATTTCATCAATATCCGTTTTAGTCTGTGGAGACAGTTTCGTCCTAATTGCTTGAATTTTCCTAACAGTATTAAGAAATCGCCTTGCTTGTGAAAAGAAAATATGTGGCCAAGTCTCGCGATTGCTGGCGGCCGGTGGTGTAGCGTAAAAGTGATACGAAATCATGTCTAGGGGTGCGCCGGGCGCATGGTTCTGTGGATTGAGAAAGTACTTGAACCATGAAAGATCATTGGCTGGGTCCGCGAGCGCTAGCCCGACAAATTTTGTTTGTGGCGATACCTTATGAATAGCGGCGGTAATGGCGTCATACCAGCGAGTGTATGCTCGTACATTCATGTGATGCTCCGAGTCCACCTCGTTGAGGACTTCCCACCATGCAATGTGATAGTGATAGCCAGAATAATGCCAGTGACCATATTTACCGACAAATCCGCCGCGACTATACCAACTTACTAGGCGCGCATAATAATCAGCCAGTGTTTTTACACTGACTCGCAGCTTGGTGCCCTGTTCGTACCCCCAGTCCACCTGATTAGGGCTGATAGGCACTGTGATCTGCGTGTGCGTTTGAAACATCCACTCAGGAATCGTACTGAAGTTAATTATGACTGGATGCCCCGCTGTGGCATGCATAAAATTCTGGAACATTGGGTCAATGAGTTTGAAATTCCAGAATGTTTTGCCGTTCGCGGGAGGTCTTAGTTCTGGCACCACTAACCTTGGGTATGGGAACCAGGGTACAAAGCGGACAAAATTCGCCCCAAGTCGATGCAATGACTGAAGAGCACGATGGCCGACGGCCGACCCGCGTCGCAGCAATGGGTTGACGACCACTTGCAAAGTTGGAGTAGTGCGTGACGTACCGATAGTCTCGGACCATCGAACCACGATGCACGCTGGACTCGCATAACACGCCGGTGACAGGAAGGGTATTGTCGTAACTGTAAAAACGACGATTGCACGAATAACATTCGACCTGAAATTCAATTGGGACTGTCTCACGAGCTACTCCAGATGCACAAGTTACGCGGTGTGCGGCAGTCTGTGACAGCTGCCATCGCTCAGGTCGTTTGAACATCGTTCCGCGCGGAAGAAATGGGCGACCCTGTTGAGACGTAACTGCGGGCGCCGATGGCCGACTTCGGGTGCTGCGGTCCTGCCAAGTAGTGTGCCATGCGCAGCTCCCTCTACCATACCTCCAGTGCCTGAAATACAGTCTATGCACCCTCCCGCTTCTGCTTGGAGCGTGGCGGACGGTGCGCAGGGCCGTGGCCGCACGTATCGAGCGGCCACGGGGCAGAGTACCGGATACGGTTGAGATTGACGGGGCCTTCGGCATCGACGATGCGGCGGTGCAGCTTGTCGGAGAACGCCCGTGCGATTAGTTATCTTCAAATGCAAATGACTCCATTATCCACGCAGCTGAAACGAGTTGCGCGCAATTGAGTTGCACCCTCGTGACTTCACTTTCCGTCACGTGAGGTAAAAGACCTCTTTCAATTCAGTGATTATAGGCGCTCCAGATTCCTCGTGAGGCATGACCTCTGCCATGTACTGCCACCAGCGAATGCATTCGGGGGTAGCGGCGATTGCAGCCCACTGCGCCTCACTTTCCACCAACGCAAAGGCAAATAATTGCCTGGTACTCGGGAGCAAAAAAATGGAATAGCTCGTTACTCCGTACGCCTTTAGTACTTGGATCAACTCAGGCCAAATCGCCTTGTGCCTCCGTTCGTACTCGACCTCGGCGCCAGGGTTTATCGACATCACAAAAGCTTTTCGAATCATGAGCGGACTCCTGAACCACAGACCCTCGTTCGAATTAGCACCGCATCCTGTCACTTGCGCTTGTCGCCTGCCTCGCTGAGTTTCTAAAACCAATTGTGTCGGCCAAAACGCCGGATTCGATGTCCATAGCTCCTTTAGTCACGCTCCTCCATGTCATAACGGTTGTGACTTTTTAGCGGTTCCCCCTACTGTCCCAACGTTGCACGCTGGTGGTCGCGTAAGACATTGAGCATGAACGAATTTCTCGTCATTTTATTTGGTCTCGATTTGAGCGGCGAATGCGGCAAAGTGGCGCGGATTTCTCATCCGCGTCGAGGTCGCGTTGAACACCGGGAAGCTGGTCTTCGCGTAATTGACCGCGCACCTTCTGCTGACAACATTTCGGCACTGTGTGGCACGTTACAAAGGAGATCATAAAGTCAAGAGCTTCACGTTCTTCGAGCAGTTGCTCGTCATTATCTTTGCGCAGCTGAGCTTTCGGGAGAGTCTGCGCGACATCGATGCGTGACTTTGCGCTCGGCCCGAGAAGCTCTATCACATGGGACTTCGGTCGCAGTTTGCACGCAGCACGCTGGCCAATGCTAACGCCATGCGCGATTGGCGCAGCTACGCCGAGTTTGCACAACGGCTCATCGCGATGGCGCCCAAGCTCTATGCGAACGAGCCGCTCGGAGTCGAGCTGTCCAATACAGTCTACGCAATCGACTCTACGACCATAGATCTGTGCTTGTCGCTGTTTCCGTGGGCACCGTTTCGCGCGACCAAGGCGGCGGTGAAGCTGCACACTCTGCTCGACCTGCGCGGGAATATCCCGACTTTCCTGCATATCAGCGACGGCAAGCTCCACGACGTCAACATCCTCGATCAGCTCATTCCCGAGGCTGGCGCCTTCTATATCGTCGGTCGCGACTATGGCGATTTCGAGCGCCTGGCACAAAAACGAGGGGAGCCGAGGATCTGGTTCTCAGACGCAGGAAAGTGGTGGAAGAGGGGTTCCTCGCGCGGGACGCATTCAGGCGAACAGCTTGGCCCACAGCGTATTAGGTTCCGGGATAACCCGGTTGACTCGCTCG
>JAJZZR010000154.1 GCA_021797465.1 Pseudomonadota bacterium
TCGCCCACGGGAAAGGCAGGTCGGGACGGAGGGATGGTCTCTTCGATCGAACAAAGGAATGGATGGGCTCTCGGCGTCCGCCCGCCAGCGCCGCAGTCTCAACCCACTCGGATTTCAAAAGAGGCATAATTACCCACCCCCCTTGCCAGAACCAGTAAATTGCCCACGGCGAATTTTGAGTTAATGTTCAAGCTCTCGAACGATCGTGTCACGCAGACGGACAGCAGCGGGGCTCAGGTCCGGAGCTTCGATCAGCGCCATTTCAGTGTCCTTCAGATCGGGAAGCCCAAGAGCCTCATCATTGAGAACGATGAGATCAATCGGGACCATCTCTTTCGGCAGCACCGTGACGCCGAGGCCCGCGCGAACCGCTGCGTGGGCGCCGGCCAGGGAGCCACACGTATAGGCGATACGCCACGGCCGCCCTATAGCGTCGAGCGAATCGGTCGCCCGCTTGCGATAAACGCACGGTCGCGGCGAGACAATGAGCGGAAGTGGACCCTCTGTCTCTGCGATCTGCCTGTTGGCAGCAGCCCATACGAGCGGTTCCCGCCACACGCGGATGCCGCCGATCGCCTCTGAAGGCTCGCGCTTGACGAGCGCGATGTCGAGACCACCGGCGCGGAAGCGCTCGAACACATCGCGCGTCAGCTCGCAGGTCACTTCAAGGGCGACCCGAGGATGGGCGCGCGCGAACTTGGCCAGCACGCTCGCCAAGAGGCTGGTCGCGAAGTCCTCCGGCGCCCCGAGACGGACGACGCCCGAAAGCTCACGCTCGGTAAAACGCGCTATCAGGTCGTCGTTGAGACGCAGGAGGCGCCGGGCGTGATCGAGCAGCAGCTCCCCCTCGCTTGTCAGCGACAAATGTCGGGGCGTCCTTTCCAGAAGCTTCACCCCGAGTTGATCCTCCAAGCGCTTCATTTGCAGCGAGATAGCCGACTGTCCCCGCCCCAGCCGCCCTGCGGCCCGCGACAACCCTCCGCATTCCACAACGGTCACGAAAGCGCGCAAGAGGTCGGGATGGATGTTCATGCACGTATCCAAGGAACTTATCATAAATTGACGATTACAATCTTAATGTCAAGAAAAATCAATTTTGATAATCTTATGATGATCTTTATCCTGTCGCTACGCAGGAATGCACCAGGAGGATCAACCATGAACACTCGGACGAAATCGGATGGCCTTGCCGGCTTGGAGAATCTGTCCAGGAAGTACGGTGCGGTTCCGGTAACCGTGGCCTTCGGCGACGGGATCGGGCCGGAGATCATGAAAGCCAGTCTTAAAGTGCTGATCCAGGCTGGGGCTAACATCGCCATCGAACCGATCGACATTGGGGAGAGCCTCTACCTCGCGGGCAACACCTCCGGGATCGGGCCGGAAGCATGGGATAGCCTGCGGCGTACCAAGGTGTTCTACAAGGCGCCGATCACGACGCCACAGGGCGGCGGATACAAAAGCCTCAATGTGACGGTGCGCAAGACGCTCGGTCTTTTCGCCAACGTCAGACCCTGCGTCGCCTATCATCCTTTCATCGCGACCAAGCAGCCTGGCATGGACGTCGTCATCATTCGCGAGAATGAGGAGGATCTATACGCAGGTATCGAGCACCGCCAGACCGATCAGGTCTATCAGTGTCTGAAACTAATCTCGCGGCCAGGCTGCGAGAAGATCGTGCGCTACGCCTTCGAATATGCGCGCGCTCGTGGCCGCCGGAAGGTCACCTGCTTCACTAAGGACAACATCATGAAGCTGACCGACGGCTTGTTCCACAGAATTTTTGACGAAATTGCCGCTGACTATCCCGAAATCGAAAACGAGCACTGGATCGTCGACATCGGCGCAGCAAAGCTGGCTGACACGCCGCTAGCCTTCGACGTAATCGTGATGCCTAATCTCTATGGCGATGTGCTGAGCGATGTAGCCGCCCAAATCGCGGGCTCCGTCGGCCTTGCGCCGTCGGCCAATATCGGCGAGCAATGTGCTATGTTCGAAGCGATCCACGGCAGCGCGCCGCGGCGAGCAGGCCAGGATGCGGCTAATCCCTCTGGCCTTCTTTTGGCCGGGGGCATGATGCTGGCGCATATCGGCCAGCCCGAAATTGCCAAGCGCGTCCACAATGCCTGGCTCAAGGTGATCGAGGACGGCATTCATACCTATGATGTTTTCAAGGATGGTATATCAAAACAAAAGGTTGGCACAGCAGCGTTCGCTGAGGCCGTGATCGAGCGACTTGGCCAAATGCCGGAGACGCTGCGGGCGGTCGCTTATGAAGGCGCATCAAAGCCCTTCGCTGTACCGCAGGCCAAGCTGCGGACACCGGCTCGAAAAGAACTGGTTGGGATCGACGTCTTCGTCCACGCAACCAAGCCCGTGGAGGAACTCGCCCGCGACATGCAGGCGACGGCCGACGAGATTTTCGCGCTTACCATGATCACCAATCGTGGCGTGAAGGTCTGGCCGGAGGGCCTGCCGGAAACCTTTTGCACCGACCACTGGCGCTGCCGCTATCTTGCGCGGCCTGGCAAGCAGTTCAACAAGGTGATGATCGTAGATCTACTCAAAAAACTTACCTACATGGGGGTGGACTTCATCAAAACCGAACATCTTTATACCTTCGATGGCGAAGCTGGATACTCTCTCGGCCAAGGTCAGTGAGAAAGCAAAGCATGCTGCCGGAGGGAAAGAAGGAACTGATCGGCTTTCAAGTCGGGGTGCGGGAAAGTACGCGAAGCTGGCACGAACTGTCGGTCGATCTGAAGGCCCGCAGCCTGACCATCGCGCCGCGGTTGGCGACGGATGACGGCGCCTGGACATGGCGGAAGCTGAAGTGGGAAAACCCGTTGCCCAAAGTCATTCAGGGCAATAAATCCAGAACGGCGTCGAGGTTATCCCAACGCCAGAAGAGAACGCCGCCTGATCACCAACGTCACCCAAATTCCAACATAGCTCACATTACCGAGAGGTGCCTCTGATGAAAAATCCTGAACGAGCCGCAGGCACCCCGGCGTTCGCCGTCCCCTCCGGCGCCGACAAGGCACGGCTGCCGAGCCGGCACACCACCCTCGGCCCCGAGCGCGCCCCGCATCGCTCCTTCCTCTATGCCATGGGCCTATCGGCGCGCGAGATCGCGCAGCCGTTCGTCGGGGTCGTCACGACCTGGAATGAGGCGGCCCCCTGCAACATGTCGCTGTCCCGCCAGGCGCAGGCGGCCAAGAGGGGGGTCGCGGCGGCGGGCGGCACGCCGCGCGAGTTTACGACCATCACCGTGACCGACGGCATCGCCATGGGCCATGCCGGCATGAAGGCGTCGCTGGTCAGCCGCGAGGTCATCGCCGACTCGGTCGAACTCTCGGTGCGCGGTCACTGCTATGACGCGCTCGTCGGGGTCGCCGGCTGCGACAAGACCTTGCCAGGGTTGATGATGGCGATGCTGCGCCTCAATGTCCCTTCCGTATTCCTTTATGGCGGCTCGATCCTGCCAGGACGGTTCCGCGGAAAGGACGTCACGGTGCTCGACGTGTTCGAGGCCGTCGGCGCGCACGCCGCCGGGACCATGACCGATGCGGATCTCGCCGAAATCGAGGCGGTCGCATGCCCATCGGCAGGTTCTTGCGGTGGTCAGTATACCGCCAACAGCATGGCCTATGTGTCAGAGGCGATCGGCCTCGCGCTGCCGGGTTCGGCCAGCACCCCGGCGCCTTACGAGTCCCGCGACCGGTTCGCGGATGCGTCCGGTCGCGCGGTGATGGCACTGCTCGAACGGGGCTTGCGGCCGCGTCACATCGTCACGCGCCAGGCGCTGGAGAATGCAGCCGCCGTCGTGGCGGCGACCGGCGGATCGACCAACGCCGCGCTGCATCTGCCCGCCATGGCGCACGAGGCCGGCATCGCCTTTGATATCTTCGACGTCGCCGCCGTGTTCCGGCGCACGCCGCTGATCGCCGATCTGAAACCCGGTGGACGCTACCTTGCCAAGGATATGCACGAGATAGGCGGCGTGCCGGTGGTGCTGAAAGCGCTGCTCGACGGCGGCTTCCTCCACGGTGAGTGCCTGACAGTGACCGGCCGCACCCTAGCCGAGAATTTGAAAGGCGTGCGCGTGCCTGACAACCAGGATGTCGTTCACCCGACAACGCAGCCGCTGTCCCCGACCGGCGGCCTCGTCGGCCTTTCGGGAAATCTCGCACCCGAAGGGGCGATCGTGAAGGTGGCGGGCCTGCGCACTCTGACCTTCAGCGGTCCGGCGCGAGTGTTCGACCGGGAGGAGGACGCCTTCGCAGCTGTGATGCAGCGGCGCTACCAGGCGGGCGAGGTGCTTGTCATCCGTTATGAGGGTCCGCGCGGGGGACCCGGCATGCGCGAGATGCTGTCCACCACCTCGGCGATCTATGGCCAGGGCATGGGCGAGAAGGTGGTGCTGATCACCGATGGCCGGTTCTCGGGCGCGACCCGCGGCCTGTGTGTTGGTCATGTCGGGCCGGAAGCGGCGATCGGTGGCCCGATCGCGCTGATTGAGGATGGTGATGTGGTGGAGATCGACACTGTGCGCGGCACGCTGTCGGTCAGGCTCGATCCCGAGGTGATGGCGGCGCGCCGCGAGCGTTGGCAGCCGCGCCGGCATGCCTTCCAGTCGGGAGCGATTTGGCGCTATGCGCAGAATGTCGGACCCGCCGGCAGGGGAGCGGTGACGCATCCAGGCGCTGTTGCGGAAGAGCATGTCTATGCCGACATTTGAGCCGGAACTGGTGGCTGAATCACGCCGCGATGCCCCGCAAACCCTCGTGATCCGCCAGCCCGACGATTGGCACGTCCACCTGCGGGACGGAGCGATGCTCTCAGCGGTGGTCAATGAAACCGCTCGCCAGTTTGCCAGGGCCATCGTCATGCCGAACCTCGATCCACCTGTGACCACGGTGGTCGCGGCGGAGGCGTACCGCGCGCGGATCCTAGCGGCGCTCGCGCCGGGTCTTGCCTTCAGCCCGCTGATGACGGTTTACCTCACAGACTCCATCAACCGAGGGGAGATCGAACGCGGTTTCGCATCGGGTGCCTTCACCGCCGTGAAACTTTACCCTGCCCATGCGACCACCAACGCGGCTCAGGGCGTGACGGATGTGCGGCGGATCTATCCGGTGCTGGAGCGTATGCAGCGGCTGGGCATGCCTTTGCTGCTGCATGGCGAGGTCGCCGACCAGCACGTGGACATATTCGATAGGGAGGCGGTGTTCATCGACCGTGTCCTTACCAAGGTCATCTCTGACTTCCCGGCCCTGAAGATCGTCTTCGAGCATATCACCACGGAAGACGCGGTGTGTTTTGTCGAATCGACGGGGCCCCATGTCGGCGCGACCATCACGCCGCATCACCTGATGATCAACCGCAACGCCATGTTCGAGGGCGGGATCCGGCCGCACCTCTATTGCCTGCCCGTCGCCAAACGGGAGCGGCATCGCTTGGCGCTGCGCCGAGCCGCGACCTCGGGCAATCCCAAGTTCTTCCTCGGCACGGATTCGGCGCCGCACGCGGTTGGCAACAAAGAGTCCGCTTGCGGCTGTGCCGGTATCTTCAATGCGCCCGTGGCCCTGGAAGCCTACGCGACGGTGTTCGATGAGGAAGGCGCTCTTGAACGACTAGAAGCCTTCGCCGCTGAGCATGGTCCCAGCTTCTACGGCATGCCGCTCAACGCGGGTTCAATCGTGCTCGAACGGACACCGTGGCAGGTTCCATCGACCTTTGCCGCCGCTGGCAGCCACGTTGTGCCGTTCCAAGCTGGCGCGACACTCGACTGGACGTACAAAGGACGGATTGACGATACGAAGCGAGGACGGCGTGACTAAACAGAAAGTCCCCTGGCGGCGTGACCCAGCACCGGGGTCAGGGCCGCTTTCATCCACGGCGGGTCGGCCGTTCCGGTGGGTAACTAATACATGGCACTCTTACGCCGGCCGGAGCGCCGTGCTCGCCACTATGCACCGCAAGGAAGAGGCCATCGCGCCCGCACTGATGTCCACCCTTGGCCTCATCGTCACTCCCACGCCCGGGCTCGATACCGATCAACTCGGAACCTTCTCGGGCGAGATCCCCCGCGAGGGCACGATGCTTGAGGTTGCCGTGCGCAAGGCGCGGCTCGGCATGATCGCCATGGGGCTGCCGTTCGGGCTCGCGAGCGAGGGCACGTTCGGGCCGCATCCCGCGATCCCATTCCTTCCCGCTGGCGTGGAACTCCTGGTGTTCGTCGATGACGAGAGGGGGATAGTTGTCTACGAAAACCTTGTTGCCGAGACAACAAATTTTGACCATCTTGCGGTCTTGCCTGACGAAACGCTTGAGCCGTTTCTCGAGCGCGTGGGTTTCCCGACCCACGGCCTGGTCGTCCGGCCGAATGAGGGCCGGCCGAATACCGCTCTCGCCAAAGGCATTATTGATCGCAACCGTCTCGCTCGGGCCATCGCTGAGGCCGCTGCTGTATCATCGGATGGTCGGGCACGCTTGGAGACTGACATGCGCGCCCATCTCAATCCGACTCGGATGAAGAGCCTTGCGGCGCTGGCCGAGCGCCTCGCACAGCGTCTGGCGATGTTCTGTCCGGCCTGTGACGCGCCCGGGTTCGGCCGCACTGGAATGCGCACCGGGCTGAGATGCTCCGACTGCGGCGCACCGACCGAGATGGTAGCCGCCGAGATCTTCAGCTGCCCGAATTGCGAATATGGCGAGGAGCGTCCGCGAAGCGACGGACTGCAATCGACATCGGCGCGGTACTGTTCCGAGTGCAACCCTTGAGGTTGGACCATGTCGCGTCGGTGGGCGTTGTTTGTTGCATGATTTGATTTCCGCACGTTGGAGGAAGGTTGAGGCACCGATGCCGGACGACGGTGCCGAAAACGACCCTGCTTGGATGGAGGCTTGTCGCCGCGAGGAGGCGATCCGGGATCTACTTCAGCGTTACCCAGATCGCTTGACGTCGAGCGCGGTGGAGGACGTGGCCTGGGAGTTGGGCCTGAGCCGCGCCACCCTCTACCGTCTGATTGAGCGCTATCGCGCCGCCCGCACGGTTGAGGTTCTGGTCGACCGAGGAAGAGGGCGGCCGAAGGGAACGTTGGGCATCGAGCCAGCACGAGATGCGCTGATTCGCGAATTCCTTGAGTGCGAGTATCTGAAGCCAACCCGGCCTCCTTGCCGTCCTGGCGCGTCAGCTTCAGCCCCCCACACCGCCGAGTATGATCACCCCGGACGGGCTGCGCCTGAAAATCGAACCAAAGGCCGATTGTGCGCGCTATGACAGCCTGAGAGGTTGAAAATGAATCCGCACGCCGAGGGTGTTGCGCGCGAGGAGCGTTTGGAGCTGCGTTATCTCATGTCGGGCGACATGGGTTGATGTGTGGGATGAGCGTCGTTTGGATCTGTTTAC
>JAJZZR010000266.1 GCA_021797465.1 Pseudomonadota bacterium
CCTCGCCGGTTTCCGCTACCGCGATGATGCGTCCACCGAGGCGCAGCGGTTGCGCGATGCACTCGTGCAGATAGATCTCGAGGACGCCCTGCGCGCCGGCTTGGGGCGCCGCGCCCGCGGGTCGCCACAGCGCGCCGCGGGCATTGAAGCGCAGCGGCACCGGCGCCGGGCGCGGCCTGTTCAGCGCCAACAACTGCCCGACGAGCGCCAGCAGCAGGGTCATCTTACGGTCCAACCGCTGGATCTCGGCCGCCAAGGGCGCGTTTTCCTCGGCCTTCTCGACCACGGGATGGTCCTCCAACGCGTCCCAGGCCTGCATCACCTGAAGGTTGCGCTCGGCGAGGCCCAGGGCGGCCGCCGGCTCGGGCGGCTGGGAATCCCAGCGCACGGGCATGACGTCCTGGAAAGCCAGCTCTTCGTAGAGAACGACGGTGTCGGCGGGATCTAACATAATCCGGTCCGGCCGGGGCGACGACGCGGGTCGTTCAGCCGGCGCTCGGCAATGTGGATACGCGCGGTGGATTGTGCGCCTCTTCGAAGAAGAAGCGGCGCACCAGCAGCGCCTGCTCGAGCCGCCCCTTGCGCACGTATGTCTGGTAGAGCAGATCCTTCATCACTTCGAGCAATACGCTGGCCTCGTGGCTCTCGAGCACCGGCGTGCCCGGGCGCGGGTCGGAGGCGATACCGAAGAGGATGCTGCGGGTCTTGGCGAAGGTCTCCGGAGCGAGCGCCGCGATCTCACGGACCTCGTTGAGCAGGTCGAACAGCTTGAGCTTGCCGGCCTCGCCGCGGTCGGCAAACAGCGCATGCGCCGTGCGCCGGCACATGGAGGCGAACGCGTTGTAGGCGCCGCAGCTGTAGCACGCCAGCGCCTCTTTGAAGAGCATTTCGATCTCTTCCGGCAAATGGGTGAAATCGAACCGCTCGCGCGCCCGTTCCACCTCCACGAACTGCGGTGCCAGCTCCACCCGGCTCGGGGCGTAGGCGCGGGCCGTGAAGCGCAGAAAGATCGGCGCCAGGCACGCATCGCAGCGGAAAACCATGCCGATCTGCGCCGGCCGGTAAGCCTGCAGTTCCTGGAAGCGCGGCACGGCGGTGGCCGTGACGTGCGTAACGACCTGACAGTGCGGACAGGTGAGCACCAGGCGCTTGCCCTGGTCGTGAATCAGCCGGCTTTCAGTGTCGATGTGAGGCATGGCGGGCGCTGGGCAACTGTTTGTGTGGTAGCCACTGCCGGGCCGCCATTATAACCCATTTGGGCCGTCGGGCGATGCGGGGCGGCCTGGGGCTGGAGCGGGCGCGCGCGGCGGGGCTCCGCCGATCAGGCGGGCGATCTCGAGCAGGACCCGCGGCAGTGCAGTCCCGGCCGGAGCGTGCAGGCGGCGCGTTGCCGGCAGAGCATAGCTGACGTGGGGGCGGTGAACGGCGCGCAGGCGCGCGAGGATTCCGGCGCTGCGGTGATGTCGGTTGCAGGTTCGGCCCAGACTCGCCCAGGCGTCATGACCTCAGCGTGTCAGGGGCTTGTAGCGGATGCGATGCGGCTGATCGGCCGCGTCGCCTTTGCGTCGCCGGAAATCCTCGACGTAGTCCTGGTAGTTGCCGTGGAACCAGACCACTTGCGAGTCGCCCTCGAAGGCGAGGATGTGGGTGGCGATGCGGTCGAGGAACCAGCGGTCGTGGGAGATCACGACCGCGCAGCCGGGGAAGTTCAACAGCGCCTCCTCGAGCGCGCGCAGCGTCTCGACGTCCAGGTCGTTGGTCGGCTCATCGAGCAGCAACACGTTGCCGCCGCTGCGCAGCACCTTGGCGAGGTGCACGCGGTTGCGTTCACCGCCGGAGAGCTCGCCGATGGTCTGCTGCTGTTGTGTGCCCTTGAAATTGAAGCGTCCAACGTAGCTGCGTGAGGCGGTCTCGTAGCTGCCGACCTTGATCAGGTCGAGTCCGCCGGAAATCTCCTCCCAGACGGTCTTTCGGTCATCGAGCGTCTGCCGCGATTGATCGACATATGCGAGCTTGACGGTCGGTCCGACGCGGATCTCGCCCGCGTCCGGTGATTCGGCGCCTGTAAGCATGCGCAGCAGCGTCGTCTTGCCCGCGCCGTTTGGGCCGATGATCCCGACGATTCCCCCACGCGGCAGATCGAAGGAGAGGTCATCGATCAGCAGCCGCTCCCCGTAGGCCTTGCGCACGCCACGGACCTCGATCACGTGCTCCCCGAGGCGCTCTCCGGGCGGGATGTAGATCTCGCTCGTTTCATTGCGTTGCTGAAACTCGCGTGAGGCGAGTTCTTCGTAGCGCTGCAGGCGCGCCTTGCTCTTGGCCTGGCGTGCCTTGGGATTCTGGCGCACCCACTCGAGCTCGTGCTCCAGGGTCTTGCGCAGTGCCTCGCGCTCGCGCTCCTCGACGCGCAGGCGCTGCTCCTTCTGCTCGAGCCACGAGGAGTAGTTGCCGTGCCAGGGGATTCCATGCCCACGGTCAAGCTCCAGAATCCACTCGGCCACATTGTCGAGAAAGTAGCGATCATGGGTCACGGCGATGACCGTGCTCGGATACTGTTCCAGATAGCGCTCGAGCCAGGCGATCGATTCGGCATCGAGGTGGTTGGTCGGCTCATCGAGCAAGAGCATGTCCGGGGCGGACAGCAGCAGGCGGCACAGCGCCACCCGGCGCTTCTCGCCGCCGGAGAGGGTGCCGATCTGCGCCGTCCACGGCGGCAGGCGCAGCGCATCGGCGGCGATATCGAGCTTGCGCGAGAGCTCCCAGCCGCCCGCCGCATCGATCGCATCCTGGAGCTTGGCCTGCTGCTCGAGCAGCGTGCTCATCTCGTCGTCGCTCATCGGCTCGGCGAACCGGTCGCTCAGGCGGTTGAACGCCTCGATCAGCTGCAACGTCTCGCCGACCCCCTCCATGACGGTGGTGCGCACATCGCTTTGTGGGTCGAGTTGCGGCTCCTGCGGCAGATAGCCGACGCGGATGCCGTTCTGCGGCCGTGCTTCGCCGTCGAACTCAGTGTCCTGGCCGGCCATGATCCGCAGCAGCGTGGACTTGCCGGCACCGTTGAGACCCAGCACGCCGATTTTGGCGCCGGGAAAGAACGACAGGCTGATGTCGCGCAGAATGAAGCGCTTGGGCGGCACGACCTTGCCGACCTTCTGCATGGTATAGATGTATTGAGCCATAATCCCGTCGAGCAGCTGATGTAGCCGCGGCCCGAGCCGAGCCGCGAAGAAATGCGCGATGGATCGCGCTTCGAGCGTGGTGCCGCCGCATCCGTCCATCGCCAGCGGGTGAATGCTCCGGGGGCGGGGTGGGCGGCCACTGCGCCCATTATCGTCGAGTCCAGGCCCAATGGGCTATATGGCGCAACCCGGCGGGAACTCGGCCGGTCCAAGCGGGAGCCTGCCCGCCGACGCCCCCTTCGGTACAATTGCGGCTCGCGCGCACGATCCGAGGATCCCCATGTTCGATAAATCCCAGGACATCCACCATTTCGATCCCGAGCTGGCCCGCGCCATCGATGGCGAGCAACGCCGGCAGGAGGAGCACATAGAGCTCATCGCCTCGGAGAACTACGCCAGTCCGCGCGTGCTCGAGGCGCAGGGGTCGGTACTGACCAACAAGTATGCCGAGGGCTATCCGGGCCGGCGCTATTACGGCGGTTGCGAGTACGTCGACGTCGCCGAGCGGCTGGCCATCGAGCGGGCCAAGCAACTGTTCGGCGCCGAGTACGCGAACGTACAGCCGCATTCGGGCTCGCAGGCGAATGCGGCGGCGTATTTCGCGCTGCTGCAGCCCGGGGACGCCATTCTCGGCATGAGCCTCGATCATGGCGGGCATCTTACCCACGGCGCGCGCGTCAATTTTTCCGGCAAATTCTTCCGCGCGGCGCAATACGGGATCCGCCCCGATACGGGCGAAATCGACTATGAGCAGGTTGAGCGGCTGGCCGCGGAGCACCGCCCGAGGATGATCATCGCGGGCTTCTCGGCATACTCGCGCGTCGTCGACTGGGCGCGCTTCGCCGAGATCGCCCGCAGCGTCGGCGCCTACCTCGTGGTGGATATGGCGCACGTGGCGGGGCTGGTCGCCGCCGGGCTGTATCCCAATCCGCTGCCGCACGCCGACGTGGTCACCACCACCACGCACAAGACGCTGCGCGGCCCCCGCGGCGGGATGATCCTGGCGCGCGCCAACGAGGAGATTCAAAAGAAGCTCAACTCGCTGGTCTTTCCCGGCACCCAGGGCGGGCCGTTGATGCACGTGATCGCGGCCAAGGCGGTGGCGTTGCTCGAGGCCTTGCAGCCGCAGTTCGCGCAGTATCAGCGGCAGGTGCTCGTCAACGCGCGGGCCATGGCGGCCCGCCTGGCCGGCCGTGGTTACAACATCGTCTCCGGCGGCACCGACAATCATCTGTTTCTGCTCAGTCTCATCGGCCGCGAGATCACTGGCAAGGACGCCGACGCCGCGCTCGGCAAAGCCAACATCACGGTCAACAAGAACGCGGTGCCCAACGATCCGCGGCCGCCGGCCATCAGCAGCGGCTTGCGCATCGGCACGCCGGCGGCGACGACACGCGGCTTCAAGGAAGCGGAGGTCGAGCAGGTGGCTGATTTGATCGCCGATGTGCTCGATGCCGGGGGTGAGCCCGCGGCGATCGAGCGCGCGCGCGCCCGGGCGCTGGAGCTGTGTGCGCGCTTCCCGGTCTACGGCAAGGTTTGAGCGGCTCGAGATCGCGGAACGTCACAGGTCATGCACTGTCCGTTCTGCGGTCACGTCGAAACCAAGGTCACCGACTCGCGGCTCGCCGGCGAGGGCGATCAGATTCGCCGCCGGCGGGAGTGCCTGGCTTGCGGTGAGCGGTTCACGACCTTCGAGATTCCCGAGCTGGTGATGCCGAGCGTCATCAAGCGTGACCGGAGCCGCGCGGCCTTCGACGAGGCGAAGCTGCGCGCGGGAATGGAAAAGGCGCTGCAGAAGCGTCCTGTGTCGCGAGAGGCGATCGACATCGCCGTCAGCCGCATCGTGCACCGGGTGCGCACGCTGGGCGAGCGGGAGATCGGTTCCGGCGCCCTCGGCGAGCTGGTCATGGAGGAATTGCGCCAGTTGGACGAGGTGGCTTACGTGCGCTTCGCCTCGGTGTACCGCCACTTCGAGGACATCGAGGCGTTTCACCAGGAAATCCGCAAGCTGCGCGATGCGCGCGCGCCGCACGCCCCGCGGCGTCGCAAGGTCGGGGGGGCGCCGGCGGCGCAGCGGCAGCAACTGTCGCTGCTGCCCGCGGCACCGCCGCCCGAGGACGAGGGCGGCAAGGGACAGCACTGAGATCGTGGCATGATGTTTTCGGTCTTTGATCACGATGCGATGGCGCGGGCGCTCGAGTTGGCCGCGCGCGGACTGGAGACGGCGCAGCCGAACCCGAGAGTGGGCTGCGTGATCGCTCGTGATGGGCGCATCGTGGGTGAGGGTTGGCACGCGCGGGCCGGTGAGGCGCATGCGGAGGTCATGGCGTTGCGCGCCGCGGGCTCGGATGCGGCCGGTGCAACGGCTTACGTGACCCTGGAACCGTGCGCACATCACGGGCGCACGCCACCATGCGTCGATGCTCTGCTGCAGGCGCAGGTGGCGCGTGTCGTATTCGCCGTCGCCGATCCGAATCCGCGGGTCGATGGCCGCGGTGCGCGGCGACTGCGCGAGCAGGGGGTGCGGGTGGAGTCGGGCTTGCTGGCGCCCGAAGCGCAGGCGCTGAACGAGGGATTCTTCAAGCGCATGCGTGTCGGCCGTCCATGGGTCCGAGTGAAGGTTGCCATGAGTCTCGACGGTCGTACGGCGCTCGCCAACGGAGAGAGCCGCTGGATAACGGGAGCGGCGGCGCGCGAAGACGTTCAGCACTGGCGTGCGCGCAGTTCGGCGATCCTGACCGGTGTCGGTACCGTGCTGGCGGACGATCCCCGCCTCGATGTGCGGCTAAGTGAGCCGCCCAGCGGGCCGCGGCTTCCGCTGTTGCGCGTCGTCGTGGATTCCCGCTTGCGCACGCCCGCCGATGCGCGGCTGTTTGCGCTGCCGGGCGAGGTGATGCTGGTGAGCGCGCAGCCGCCGCCGGAGCTCGAAGCGGCGCACGCCCTGCGACTCGCGAGTCTGTCACGGCGGGCGACAGTGGTGACGCTGCAGCCCGATCCGTGCGGTCGGGTGTCGTTGCCGAAGACGCTCGACCTGCTGGGTGGCCGCGAAATCAATGAATTGTGGGTCGAGGCGGGTCCGCGGCTGGCCGGGGCGCTGCTCGCGGAGCGGCTGGTCGATGAGCTCGTTTTATATGTGGCGCCGAAATTGCTCGGCCCGCAGGCCCGGCCGCTGGCCGAGCTGCCTGAATTGACACAGCTGCAGGATGCGCCGGGGTTTGTCATGATGGAGACCCGGCCGATCGGGGAGGACCTGCGGGTGCGATTGCGGCCCGACCGGCGACCGTTGGGCCAAGAACCCGCAGTGGATCGGAGGTAAGGCGCGTGTTTGCCGGAATCGTGCAGGATGTGGGACGACTCGTCTTCCGTGAGCAGCGTCAGGGCGATCTGCGGATGGGCTTCGAGTTCGAACGGCTCGCTCCGGCCGGGATGCGCCTCGGGGACAGTATCTGCGTGCAGGGCTGCTGCCTGACTATCGTGGAGTTGGAGCAGCGCGGCTTCCGCGCCGACGTCTCGCGCGAGACGCTTGCGGTGACGACCCTCAGCGAGATGCGGCTCGGCGCGCGCGTCAATCTCGAGCTGGCGCTGAAGATCGGCGACCCGCTCGGCGGCCATCTGGTCACCGGTCATGTCGATGGCCTGGGACAGGTGGTGGCGATCGACGATGACGCCCGCTCGAGCCGCATGGATGTGGCGCTGGTGGATGATGTGCTCTTGCGCTACATCGCCCGCAAGGGATCGATCGCCGTCGACGGCGTGAGCCTGACGGTCAACGAGGTTCATCACGACATATTCCGGGTGAACCTCATTCCGCACACCCGTCAGGTCACCACGCTGGGCTCGCTCGGGCCGGCCGCGTTCGTCAATCTCGAGGTCGATTTGATGGCGCGATACGCCGAGCGGTTGCTGCGGCATTCCAGTGAGTCCGAATCGGACTGAGGCCGAGCCATGCCGCCACGCCGGCCGGTCCGGACTCCGACGCACATGCGGTTCGCGCCGCCGGTGCTGATCGCCTTGGCGGCACTGCTGCTCGGGCCGCGCGCGGATGCGACCGTGCGCATCGGCCGGCTGGCTCCGCCGTTGATCGTTCGCGAGCTCGATGGGCACGAATTCGATCTGGCCCGCGAGCGCGGCCACGTGGTTCTACTGAATTTCTGGGCGACCTGGTGCTCTCCCTGCCGCGCGGAAATGCCGCTGCTG
>JAJZZR010000364.1 GCA_021797465.1 Pseudomonadota bacterium
ACGGGCGCCTCGGACCGCTATTCGTATTGCCCGCAGCGACCGACACCGCGCGGCGTCGCCGGGCGGCTTACGCCCTTTTTCCCGCGCGCTCATGGCGGACACGCACGCGGCCGCGAATCCCCGCAGCCTCCTGCGGCACGGTTGACAACCCCGGGGCCGCCACGCAAGACTCCCTGTGCAGGTGGCCACTGGATTGCACACTGGAGGGCGTTCCCGCGCCTGACTGCCGTAATGCGCATGCTCGAACCGTTCATGGCCCACGCCACGGGCCGACCCTCGACCGCCGTCGGTGTCCGATACTGAGCGGCCGCCGGCGACCCGATGACGGACGTAAACAGAGCCTTGGCGGAAATCGCGACGATCCGAAGTCAGGTCGCCCGCGCCATGGAGTTTCGCGGCTACGGACCGGTGACGCTGGCCGGCACCGGCGCGTTGGCGGTGCTGGCCGCGGCACTGCAAACGAGGCTGATCAGCCGGCCCGCGCTGCATCCGGTCGAATACCTCAAACTCTGGGTCGGCACCGCCGCCCTCTCCCTGGCGCTCATCACCGTCGAGACCATTTCCCGCGTGCGTCGCAGCCACTCGACGCTCGCTCTGCCGATGCTTCGATCCGCCGGTGAGGAGTTTGTCCCCGCGATCGTCGCCGGATTGCTGATCACCGTCGCGATCGCGCGTGACTCGGCGCGCGACATCTGGATGTTGCCCGGACTCTGGCAGGTTATCTTCAGTCTGGGAGTATTCGCATCGTGCCGACTGCTGCCGCGCCCGATGTTCTCTGTCGGGCTGTGGTACCTCACGAGCGGTCTGGTCCTCCTGGCGCATGCGAACTGCTCGTGCACCCTTTCGCCGTGGGCGATGGGCATCCCCTTCGGCGTCGGTCAGATCGTGGTTGCCGCCGTTCTATGGTTGGGCTATCGGGAGGCGCATGAATTCTCGTAACGCGAAGCAGGAGCAGGCGCACCGGTTCTCTTACCAGGGTCTGGATCGCGTCATTCACGAGCGGGCGCGCCTCAGCATCCTCGCCTCGCTGCTCGCTCACCCGCGCGGCCTGTCGTTCGGCGAGCTGTTGGAATCGTGCGACCTGACGGACGGCAACCTCAGCCGCCACCTGCAGGTGCTGCAGGCCGAGCGCCTGGTCGGCGTCACCCGGGCGCTCGGACCCGGCCGGCCTCAGACCAGGTGTCGTCTGACCGCCGCAGGCCGCAAGCGCTTGCTCGACTACCTCGGGGTCCTCGAGCAGGTGCTCCTCGATGCCTCCGATGCGATGGGCGCCGATTCGAGCCCGGCATCCCGGCCCGCCTTCGCGCGCAGCTGACTCCCTCAGGCGCGATTCGCTCATGCGCGCGCCGCGGCGCACACGCGGGCCAGACCGGCGGCAAGCCACGCGCACCCGCTCTAGCGAGCGGGTGCGCTTGGGGAGAATCAGTCCTGGTGGTCATCGGAGCGCGACCACTCGAGCTCGAGCGCTGCATTTTCTCGATCGCCTCCGCATCAGCCTTGTACTTTGCGGCATAAAGTTTATGATTGGCTCTGCTGACCGGAACGCGGGTCACGAACATAACCGATCCCACAATGGCTGCCGGGACGCGCTCGACGATTTCTGTTGGAAAGTCTGGACACTGTGTTCGGTCGCAACGGAACGCGAAGGTCCGTCCATTGAGGAGAGTGCAATGCTCATGACGAGGCGCTTCAATGCAGGGCGCGGACTGCGCCCGCACCCTGTGGCAGGATCGCTGCTGGTGCTGGTGGCGTTTCTGCCGCCGATCGCGCAGGCGAGTGCCGCGTTGGTTGCCATCCCGCCCACGCCGGCCATGCGCGCGTCGGCCCAAGCCGTGGAGTTTGCTTCGATCCAGGCGCCGCGGTTGAGTCTGCGACTCCGCGCCGGCGACGCGCCGCTCGACAGCGGACCTCAGTCGACGATCGGCCTGTCGCGTCAAAGCGACGTGACATCCGCGGTCCGCACACCGTGGAGTCGCTCTCAGTCCCGTGCGGACGCCGGCTCGGCGCGGGTCGGCGCCGAGCCGGCACCGGCGGGTCAAGCTTCGCCGCGCAATCAAGCGCCCGACACCCGCTCGTCCAAGATGCATCTGCACGCGAAGGCTTGGTGGCAGCAGCACCCCTGGGCGCTACCGGCCATAGGATTGACGGCCTTCCTCGCCGCGATGAGAATCCACGAAGGGACCAGCCACGGACCGTTCGGCATCGATTACCGGCTGAGCAGGCAAGACAACAATGGGATCATGTCCCGCTCCAACCAGCTGGGCCTGGAATACGGCACCATCGCCTTCGAGACCGCCGGCGCGCTGTTCTTCGGCAACCACAAGGGGATCGGTCACGTGTTCTGGCAGGCGGCGGACTCTTCTGTGTTCGCCGGCTTCGCCGCGGACGCCATGAAAATCGCGTTCGCGCGAGCGCGGCCCTTCCAGAACGAGGGACCCAACGCATTCTTCGAAGGCGGGTCGCGGAGCTTCCCGAGCGGCGAGGTCACGCTGCAGGCGAGCTTCGTCACTCCGTTCATTCTGCATTACCGGCATCGTTACCCGTGGATCTGGGCGGCGGAGCTGATTCCGGTCTATGACGCGTACGGTCGGATGAAGAGCCAGGGTCATTGGCAATCGGACGTACTGGCGGGCTGGATACTCGGCTCGGCGTTCGGCTACTGGGCCTCGCGGCGCAAGATACCGCTGCTCGTCGAGGTTCTCCCGCACGGACTGTCGGTGGGCTTTTATAGGGAGTTCTAATCACGCGCCGGCCGTACGCCGCTCTGCCTCTGCCGCTGGCAGTGGGGCTGCTGGCGCTGGCCGGCTGCGCCACGGCGCCCGGGAGCCGCAATTGGGGCCAGAATGTTACGGTGGCACCGGGCTGGGCGCGCGTGCGCCGGGCGGCCTGGTCGGCGGCAACCGATCCCTGGGTCTGGGGCCCGCTCGCCGGCGCGGCGGCGCTCCAGGTTGATCACTTCGATCACCGCGTCTCGCACTGGGGCCGCACCCAGACGCCGATATTTGGCTCCAACGCCAACGCCACGCGCTGGAGCTATCGGCTGCGCAGCGCCTCGGTCGGGATGGATATCGCCGCGCTGTTGTTCGCCTCGAGCGGGCGCTTCGGCAAGACCTGGCTGGAGGATAAAGCCAAGGGATACCTGGTCAATCTGCTCGCCGCCACCGCCGCGATCGAGACGAATTCACTGATCAGCCGCAGCGTGCGCCGGGAGCGGCCGAATCATGCCAACGATCACAGCTTCCCGTCGAATCACACCACGACCTCGGCGGTTTATACCCGGCTCGCGATGCTCAATCTCGAACAGATTCCGATGAATCCCGGCGTGCGCACCGCGCTCGATGCCGGCTTGCACGGCCTCACCGTCGCCACCGCCTGGGCGCGCGTCGAGGGTGGCTGGCACTATCCGTCCGACACGCTGTTCGGCATGGCGCTCGGTGACTTTTCCGCCGACTTCTTCACCCGTGCCTTCATGGGCCTGAACGACCCGCGCGAACTCATCGGTTTCTCGCCGCTGCCCGGCGGCGGGCTGTTGACGTTCTGCATGACCCTCGGCGCCCGCCGCTAGAACCCGGCCTCGACCGGCGCGCAAGCCGCGCGCACGACTGTTCAAGCGGACCCGCGCGATGTTAACGTTCGCGCCTCTCCCTTCCTGCTCTATGTGACGTTGATTCTCATGCCGCTGGCGGGGTGGGCATCGGCCTCCGCGCACGGTTACCCCGTGCGTGCGCTCGGCATTGTGTCGCTGCCGGCGCTCGTGCCCTACCGAGCGCCGATCGGTTTCACGCTGGGCATGATCCACGCCGACGTGCTGTAGTGGATTTTCCTCGCGTTGATCGCAATGCACGTCGGCGCGGTGCTGTATCGCTGCTTCGTCAAGCGCGATTCGGTGCTGAGCCGCATGCTGCCGGGCGTCTAAGCGCGCACACAACCGCGCCGCTTGCCGGTCACGGCGCGGATGGTCCCGCGCCTGCGCATCGCCGCGCTCGCGGCATGGGTGCCGGGAGACACGCGGACACCGCTAGGTAGTTGTGCGCATGCGCGACCGTGCCCGGGACTGAGACGATGCCGTGTACGCAGCGCAGGTGGTGCGTCTTATGAGGCGACCGATCAAACAGTGGACGGCGGTCTTCGCGGCCGCCATGCCGCTCGGGATTGCGGCGGGCCGATCCCCGCGGCAGACCGAGCCGACCGGTTCGGCCGACCAGCCGCTGGCGACGCAACCGCCGGCGTTCACCGCCGCGCCATGGGACCCGATGAGCGCGCCGATGCCGCGCAGGACTCCGTCCGCGTATCGATCGCCCGGCGCACGGCCGCCGCTCCGCGCCGATTCCGCGCGCGGGGCCACCGGCCAGGGCGCTCCCGCGCGCGCCGGCGGCGAAACATCCCCGTCTCACACCGGCGGCCGGCGGCCGCGCTGACTCTCGTGCCACCGAGCCTGTTGACGCTCGAGGGTTTCACGGCGCTGCTCGCCGAGCTGAAGCGGCGCGGTCATCGCCTGCTCGGACCGACGGTGTGCGATGGAGTCATCGCATACGCCGACATCGACTCCGCCGAGGATCTGCCGCGCGGCTGGACCGACGAGCAGAGCGGCGGCTACTACCGGCTGCGCCGCCGCTCCGATGCGGCGCTTTTCGGATATGCCGTGGGCCCCCAGTCGTGGAAGCCGTTTCTTCACCCGCCCATCCAGCGCCTGTGGCGAGCCCACAAATCCGGCAACGACGTGCAGATCGAGCCGGAACCGGCACCGACGCAGCGGCTGGCCTTCATCGGCGCGCGGGCCTGCGAGCTGCGCGCCCTCGAACTGATGGACCGGACGCTACTCGGTGACGGGCCGGGTGATCCGCATTACCGCGCCCGCCGCAGGCAGGTATTCATCGTCGCGGTGAACTGCTCATCGGCCAGCGGAACCTGCTTCTGCGCCTCGATGAACGCGGGGCCGCACGTGCGCGGCGGATTCGATCTGGCGCTCACGGAGCTCGCGGACCACACCCCGCATGCGTTCGTGGTGCAACCCGGCAGCGATGCCGGCAGCAGCGTGCTTGCCGCACTGGCGCATCGGTCCGCCACGGCGCAGGAGATCGACACGGCCCAGGCCGTCGTAGAGCGCACCCGCGCCGGCATGGGCCGGGCAATGCCGAGCGGCGATCTGCACGCGCTGCTGTTGGCCAATCTCGAGCACCCGCGCTGGGACGATGTCGCGCAGCGCTGCCTGGCCTGCGGCAACTGCACGATGGTCTGTCCGACTTGCTTGTGTACATCGGTGAACGATGTCGGGGATCTCGGCGGCGGGGAGATTTCCCGCTCCCGCCGCTGGGACTCGTGCTTTACGCTCGACTTCAGCCATCTGCACGGCGGCAGCATCCGGCACAGCAACCGCTCCCGATACCGCCAATGGATGACGCACAAGCTCGCTACCTCGCGGGATCAGTCCGGCGACTGCGGGTGCGTCGGCTGTGGGCGGTGCATCACCTGGTGCCCGGTCGGCATCGACATCACCGAGGAAGTCCGCGCCATGCGTGGCGCCCCGGCCGGATAAGAGAGCGCAGTGCAGTCCCTGGATCGCATCTTGAGCGAACACCCCTTCTTCACGGGCCTGCAGCCGGTGTATCTGGCGCTGGTGTCCGGCTGCGCCAAGAACGTCCGCTTCGAGCCGGGTGAATTCCTCCTGCGCGAAGGGGCGCCGGCCGATTGGTTCTATCTGCTGCGCCACGGACACGTCGCGCTGCAGGTCAACGTTCCCGGACGAGGCGCCAGGAGTGTCCAGACGCTGCATGCCGGAGAAGTCGTCGGCGTCTCCTGGCTGATTCCACCCTACCGCTGGAACTACGATGCCCGGGCACTCGAGCCCGTGCGCGCCATCGCGCTCGATGCGGCCTGTCTGCGCAGCAAGTGCGCAGCCGATCACCACCTCGGCTACGATCTGCTGCAGCGCGTCATGCCGGTGTTGATCCAGCGCCTGCACGCGGCCCGCCTGCAATTCCTGGACGTCTATGGCCCGTCCCGCTGACCGGGGTCTCGATGCTCCCGCGCCGGACCCAATGGTTCCGAGCGTTGCCCGCGTGCGCGGTCATCGGCTGGATGCGCCCGAGGTTTGGACACTCGAGATCGAGGCATCCGGCGCATCCGGCGCCTCCATCGCCCCCGGCACCGCCGGCCAATTCAACATGCTCACCGCGTTCGGCATCGGTGAGATTCCGATCAGCCTCTCCGGGGACCCGGCCGATACCGCCCGTCTGATTCACACCGTGCGCGCCGTCGGCGCGGTCTCGAGCGCCCTCGCCGCGCTGCCGGACGATGCGCCGGTCGGCGTGCGAGGACCCTTCGGCGTCGGGTGGCCCATGGGCGAGGCACTCGGGCGGGATTTGCTGCTCGTTGCCGGCGGGCTCGGCCTGGCGCCGCTGCGCCCCGTCATTTACCGCATCCTGGCCGAGCGCGCCCGCTACGGCCGGATCGCTCTGCTCTACGGCACCCGAACACCGGGAGACATCCTGTTTCGCCGCCAGCTCGAGTCGTGGCAGCGCGACGGCCGCCTCGAGATCGACATCACGGTGGATCACGCGTCCGCCGGCTGGCATGGACACGTCGGGGTCGTCACGTCGCTGATCGGGCGGCGGCGAATCGACCGCGCGCGCACGCTCGCCTTTGTCTGCGGGCCCGAAGTGATGATGCGCTTCACCGTGGCGGCGCTCGGCACGGCCGGAATTCCCGAGTCTTCCATCTATCTGTCGATGGAGCGCAACATGAAATGCGCCGTGGGACTGTGCGGCCATTGCCAGCTCGGCGGCGCGCTCATCTGCCGCGACGGCCCGGTGCTGCCGTATGCGCGCCTGCGTCCCCTGCTCGGCATCCGCGAGCTGTAATGCACGCCGCGGCGCACCAGCCTCGTCTCGCGGTGTGCAAGTTCGCCTCCTGCGACGGCTGTCAGCTGACACTGCTCGACTGCGAGGACGAGCTGCTCGAGCTGGCGGACACGCTGCAGATCGCCTACTTCCCGGAGGTCGGTCCGATGGCCGGCGGCCGCTACGACATCTCGCTCGTGGAGGGCTCGATCACTACCCCCGAGGACACGCGACGCATCGGCGAGATTCGCCGTCGGAGCACGCAGCTGGTGGCCCTCGGCGCGTGCGCCACGGCCGGCGGCATACAGGCTCTGCGCAACTTCGCCGACGCCGGCGTGATGGCCGCAACCGTCTATCCGCACCCGGAGTATCTGCGCACACTCGCCACCTCGACGGCGATCGCCGAGCACGTGCCGGTGGATTTCGAGCTGCGCGGCTGTCCGGT
>JAJZZR010000425.1 GCA_021797465.1 Pseudomonadota bacterium
GCTCGGCGAGGGCGCGGTGGCGGAAATGCGGGCCAGCACGCACACGGGCGCCTCCGGGCTGACTATAAGAGGCGCATTTGAGCTCCTGGACGGCGTGCGGGAGCTGAGGTCATCATTGGACGCGCCGATCAACCGGGGCGTGGCGCTCGAGGCGCTGCTGCGGCGCATGGCGCCGCGCGCAGCCGCCTGAATACGGCCCGCGCCGCCGGGGTGTCGACCGCGAAGCCGAGGTCCAGAACGTGAGAGCCGGTGGCAACAAGCCGAGTCTGCTGACACTAACGATCAAGGACAAGAGCGCCCTGTATCTGGCTTATATGCCGTTCGTCAAGAACGGCGGACTGTTCATTCCGACGAACAGCAACTACCGCCTCGGGGACGAAGTGTTCATGCTGCTCAATCTCATGGGCGAGGACGAGAAGCTTCCCGTGGCCGGCCGGGTCATCTGGGTGACGCCCAAGGGCGCACAGGGCAAGCGCACCGCCGGCATCGGCGTGCAGTTCAGCGAGCAGGATCACGGTCAGACCCAGAAGAAGATCGAGACGTATCTCGCCGGGGCGCTCTCCGGCGACAAGCCGACGCACACCATGTAGGATCGATCGGGCCGCCGCGCGCTCAGGTCATCATCGCACTCGAGCCGCGGAGCTCACCAGTCACGCGATCATGGCGGTGGGCCCGCCCCGAGCGGCGCGGTCGCCGCTGCCCGATGCCGGTTCGGCCCGCGCCTGTTTCGAAGCTTTGCGCCGGGAAGCATACCCGGGTCTTTACCCATCACGAGGTTGTCTCCGGCAGTTATGCCGGAGGATGCGCAGGCTGTTCCCTGTTCGCCGGTGTTTGGACAAACGGCCGCGATCGCTGGAGGAAGTATGTGAGCCCCGCGTGCTGCCGCCGGAATTGCGCATCCCAGGCCGCGAGAAGATCGCGGTCGCCGATGGTTAGCCCATGAATCTTTCGGCCGGCGCCTTTCCCGGGCCCCACACCGAACCGACGGCGCCCTCGCTTGAAGATCGACAAGACCGCGGTAGACCGTCGAGATATCCGGGAGAGTGCCGGGTATCGGCAATACGTCTCTTGAGGCATTTGCTCAGTTGATGCCCATGTAGCGGCTGACGGGCAAGCAGCGGCAGCGAGGCTTCGACACATCGCATGGCGCCGCGCCCCGAGCCGCGTCCAATCCCGTCGCCCGCCCGATTCGCCTTGGAGGTAACCTCTCCTGCCTATTGTTAAATTTACTATATTTTTCTAATATAGAAAATTCACCGGAAATGGCGGCGTGCGAGAATTGATGGTCTTCATGTTGACGCTCCCGTGCCCACGCGGGCACATAGGAGCGCATCGTGCTCTCGAGGGTGGCTCGGGCCGGATGAAGGACCTCACGGGATGAAGCGACGGCCGGAAACCGCCGTCGGTGGAGGACGTGATGCCGGGTCGGCAGCACGGGACACGCAGACGACCCTTCAGATCAAGGTCGTTCAGAGCCTCTTGCCGTAAAATTTCATACGGTTGCTGTCCGAGGGCGATAAGAGGTGCTAAACAATGCTCGCCGGGAAGGCGCCGGGGAACTCTTGTCGGCTGGAAGCCGACTGAAGCGTAACGACGATGTCGCCATCATCTTCCGTCGAGAGCCAGGGTCGCGGGCCGACGTCCGCAGCGCCAACCATGCTTCGCCAGCAGGGGAGGGAATCTCGCCGTCCCCGAAGGGACACCATGGATTTCAGACAAGAGGACTTCATGAGGAAAGTGTCACGGGAATCCAGTTGGCCCAATCTCTTTATCGTCGGCGCGGTAAAAAGCGGAACGACTTCCTTGTACGCGTATCTCGGCCAGCATCCGGCGGTATTTTTCCCCGAGATCAAGGAGCCTCACTTCTTTACACGACCCCATCCCTCGCCCGCGCAGCGACACCTCATCACCTTCGTGCGCGAAGAAAGCCGGTATCTCCAGCTTTACCGGAACGCGGCCCATTACCCATGGCGCGGGGATGCAAGCCCCTCGTATCTCTGGTGTCCGGAAGCTCCCGCGCGTATCGCCGAGGTCGCGCCGAATGCCCGCATCATCGCCATCCTGCGTGATCCCATCGAGCGCGCGCACGCACAGTATTTGATGGATTATTCGGAGGGCGCGATTCGGCAGCTCTTTTACGAGGCGTTGCAGACCGACTGGAAGCGCTCCGACAAAGGCTGGGGGGTTTCGCAGTTGTACGTGGAGCTCGGCCTTTATACGGAACAGATCCGCCGTTATCGAGCGATTTTCGGCAACGAGAATGTCCTGGTTTTGCTGACCGAGGATCTGAAGAAGGATCCGCGCGGCGTGTTGCGCACCATCACTCGGTTTCTCGGCGTCGATGAGGCTCCGATCCGAACCATCGACACGCACGAGGCGCACAACAGGTACCGGCAGCCGAAGGGTGCGTGGGCCCGGCGTCTTGCCGGCCATCCGGTCAGTCGTTTCCTCGGCAAGCGGGTCGTACCGCGGCGCTTCGGCGTCTACGCGTGGGAGCACTGGCTGCAAAAGGAGGCCGTCAAGCCCGCGCGGGACGAACGCGCGACGTATTTTCTGCAAGACATCTATGCGCCGGAGATCAAGGCGCTCGAGGCCGAGCTCGGGCGCCCGCTGCCGGAACTGCGTCGTAGCTGGCCGAATGTACCCGAGGCCTTTGCCGCCGGCGCCGCGCTGATGGAGAGATAACCGCTCGATCGCCAATTGATCCTCTTGGTGCGCGCAGGCGCGATGCGCCCGATCGACTCCGTTGGTACCGCGGTGCAGCGGCGCGTGTTTCAAATTTCCAGAACCTCCCGCATCCTCAGGCTATTCCAGTCCATCACGGAGTTGGCCGGCGGAACCGCCGTGTCCGCGACGGTCTGCATCTCGTCGGGTTGCTTGACTTTGTCGTCGGCCTCGCGACCGGCGTAGATCGCGCCGCGCCGAATGATTCGCTGCGGTGACATCTCACGCGGCGGCCGTGCAGGATGTTGCGGCGGTTTGGGCCAAAGAAACCGCAACGGGCGAAGCCATGGGGAATCCGGTATGCAGACAGTAAGTGTTGATGCGAACTCGCGACTCGAGGACGTCGGCTTGGCACTGATCGCGTCGATCGCGATCGGCGGGTGTGCGAGCGACGGCTGCCCACTCCAGGCCGCCCGTCTTCACCGCGCGGCTGACGATGCAGATTCCGCGTCGCGCCGGATTGTCCAGGCTTCCGATAAGGATTTCTCCCGGTCGGGCGTACAGACGAGAGGCCGGTCACGATGACTTCGGCACCCACGAGGCGCGCGGCTTCGACTGTTTGCACGAGGTGGTTCGCAACAGCCGCGTCCACGGTCGGTATGCCCGTAAGATCCATGACGACCACTCTGGCGCGGTTGACGCGCATGCCGCGCAAGAGCTGCTCGGTAAGCTGCCGGGAGCGCTGCGGATCGATTATGATGCGCTCGGAGAGGTCGCGCGCGTAAGCCTCCAGGGGCTTCGATGGAGCCGGTCTCGAGCGCGCCCTGATAATTCAGGCGCTGCGGCGCAGCGCCTGCGGTGTATGACTGAGGCCGCCGGTGAGCACGTAGGCGTCGAAGCCGCGCTCCACCAGGATGAATGCGGCCGCGGCGCTGCGGCGCCCGGTGTCGCAGACCACCACGTACGGCACGTTGCGATCGAGCGCGGCGAGCTTCAGGCGGATGAAATAGAGCGGGATGTTGATCGAGCCGGCGACCGATAATGTCTGAAATTCGCGCGGCATGCGCACATCGAGCCATTGGCCACCGTGCTTGATGATGTCCTGGGCGCGCTCGTAGGACACCCACTGCAGCAGCGGCTCGTTCATCAGCTCGCGAAAATCCTCCTTGCCGAGGCGCATCAATACACCGTCCGTGAGCATGCTCACCGTGGCGTTGCGCTTGACACCGGCGATCAGCGCCTCCTCGCCGAACGTGTCGGCGACGCCGAGCTCGGCGAGCTTCAGGCCGGTGCGGTTCAGCGGCGTCTCGCGGGTCACCAGGCATGTGCCGCTGACGATGATGTAGAAGTAATCGCCCTCCTGGCCCTGGCGGATGACAATCTCGCCCGCCTTGTACGGGACGCGCTCGAGGCGTTGGAAAATGGCCTGCAGGTTGGCCGGCGGGATGCGGTGAAAGGACTTGGTCTTCAGCAGTATCGTCATCCAGTCGTCGCCGGTCTGGACGTCGAAGTGCTGCTGCAACTCGGCGACTTCGTACGTGCCGGTCTGGTCCCAGGTCAGCGCGACGTCGAGCAGATCGCTTTCGATGGACACGTATTCGATGTCCTCCAGAGCGCGTGCCGAGGCGCGACGGGGGCTATCCGGGCACAGCGCGGCGGCGGCCTCGGGCGTGTCACCGGCGATGGTGGCGAGGGTGCGCCCGTTCTCCTGGATCTCGACGCGACCGGATACCAGCCAGATTGTCCTGCCGTCGGTGTCCCCTTCTTTGAACAGCAGCCGTCCGGCAGGCAGGTTCTGCAGCGTCACCTTTTTGGCCAGCGCGGCCAGATTGTCGCGCTTCAGTCCCTCCAGGGGCACAAACCGCCGGAGCAACTGAATGCTGACTGGGCGCTCATCGAGCATATCGAAGTCCCGGAGCACAGGGTTCAATTCCGTAGCGGCGGCGCGGCTTGCCGATGCCTGCGCATCCTAATGTGCCGCGGCCAAGGACCACCCGGGCATCGGTCACGATTTTGGGTGGCGCACGCACTCAGGGACCCATGACGTGAGCAAGGGCGTAGCCATTATCGGCTAGCAGGCTCCAGCCGGGATCCGGTTGAAAGCGCGCGCCATGGCGTTCGGCGAGCGCCCGCAGCCGCTCGAGCGTGGCCGCGAGGCCGCGCGCACGCGCGTAGCACAGGGGTCCCCCCCGAAATGGCGCGAAACCCGCACCGAAGACGAGCGCCGCGTCGATCAAATCGGCATCCGCGGCGATGCGCGCGCGCAGGCAAGCGACGCACTCGTTGACCAGGACCAGGATCAGCCGGTCGGTGAGATCCTCGGGGGCGGAGCCGCCGGCCGGCGGCTTGACGGGTTTGCCATCGCGCCAGAGATAAAAACCTTCGCCGCTCTTGCGGCCGAGCCTGCCGGTCTCGATCCGCTCGCGCAGCAGCCGCGGAGCCGCAGCGGTGCGCCCGAGCGACTGGGCGACGATCGCGCCGACATCCGCGGCCACATCCAGTCCGACGACATCGGCCAGCTCGATCGGTCCCATGGGCATGCCGAACCGCATCGCCGCGGCATCGATGGCGGCGAGCGGCACGCCTTCCTGCGCAGCGAGCATCGCTTCCTGCAGGTACGGCATGAGGATGCGATTGACGACGAATCCCGGTGCGCTGCGACACGGCAGCGGCAGCTTGTCGAGCTTGCGTGCCAGCGCGCCGGCGCTGTGCAGCGCCTGGGCGCCGCTGGCGGGACCCTGCACGACTTCCACCAGAGGCATCCGCGCGACCGGGTTGAAGAAGTGCAGCCCGACCAGCCGCTCGGGATGCGCCAGCCCTTCGGCAAGAAGCCCAATGTCGATGCTGGAAGTATTCGTCGCCAGCAGCGCCTTGGGCTTCATGCGAGGCTCGAGCGCTCTGAGCAGCGCGCGCTTGGCATCGAGGTTCTCGGAGATCGCCTCGATGAGCACGTCCGCGTCCGACACGCCCTGACCCTCGACATCGGATTGCAGCCGCTCGCCCGCAGCCGCGGCCTGAGCCGGGTCGCGCAACCGTCTGGCAAACAGCTCCCGCGCCCGCGCCAGGGCCGGCTCGATCAGGGCCGCCTCCCGGTCCTGCAACGTCACGCGGCAGCCGCGCAGCGCCGCCCATGCGGCGATATCCCCGCCCATGACTCCGGCGCCGACCACGTGCACCCGCTCGAGCGGAAGGGGGCTCTTGCCGGCGAGGGACTTGAGCCGGTCCTGCAGCAGAAACACACGAATCAAGTTGCGGGCTGTCTCCGTGGTGAACAGCTTGGCGATCGAGCGGGCCTCGGCTTCGAAGGCCGCCGCACCGCGTGCCCCGAAGCGGCTCCACAGTTCGATGATGGCGTAAGGAGCGGGGTAGTGCGCTCGTGGCGCCTGCGCGGCCACCTGTGCGAACAGCGCGCGCCGGACCCAGGGACGCGCGAGCGAGGCCCCGAGCAGGCGCTGGGTCCACGGGGGCCGATGCGGTGCCGGCGGATACCGGATGAGCGCGCGGGCCGCATCGCGCAGCGCGTCCGCTTCGACCAGCCGATCGACGAGGCCGACGCGCAGCGCCTCCTCGGCGCGCATCGGTTTGCCGGTAAGCATCAGCCGCATCGCCGGCCGAACTCCGATCCGCTGAACGGTGCGCACCGTACCGCCGAAGCCCGGATGAATGCCCAGCCGGACCTCCGGCAGCCCCAGCGCGAGATGCGCGTCGCCGACGGCGACGCGATAGCGGCAGGCAAGCGCAAGCTCGAGTCCGCCGCCGAGCGCGAAACCGTGCAGCGCCGCCACCGTGGGACATGGGAGCGCGGCCAGAACGTCAAGAACCGCCTGGCCGGCATGGATGAGCCGATAGCCGTCCGCCTCATCGCTGATGCGAGTGAATTCCTTGATGTCGGCGCCGGCGATGAAGCCGCCTTTTTTCGCCGACAGCACCACCAGGCCGGTGGGACGCATGCCGCGGATCCTCTCCAGGTGCGCATCGAGCTCGCGCAGGACTTCGCTGGAGAGCACGTTGGCCGAGGCGTCTGCCTTGTCGGCCCACAGCCAGACGATACCCTCGGCATCGAGCTCGATCCGCCAATGGGTCCCGGATTCAGTGCTCATTTCGGCTCCCCCTGATTGCGCGTCCCGGCGTCGCTAGACGACCACGCCCGGCGCCGTCTCGGGCTCGCGCACCTGAAAATCGCACACCAGCGGGCGGTGATCCGAGAAGCGCACATCGGGGATGTGAAAGTCGTTCACCTCGATCTGCTCGCTCACCAGAATGAAGTCGAGCTCGATGCGCGGCGCACGCGCCGGAAAGGACGCGAGCCCCGCCGTATTCGCGCTGCGCAGCCCGGCCGCGCGCGTGAACAGGTAAATCTCGTGCGTGCCCCAGAAGGTGTTGAAATCGCCTGCGACGATCACCGGTTTGCGTCTCGTCACGAGCAGATCGTGCAGCGAGCGCAGCTGGTACTGTCGATGGCGGAATTTCAGCGACAGGTGCACCAGGAATATGCACACGTCCTCGAGCTCGAGCTCGATGATCAGCCGCTTGATGCCGGTATCGAAATAATGAAAAGATCG
>JAJZZR010000395.1 GCA_021797465.1 Pseudomonadota bacterium
GATCTGTTGGTCTGGGGGACCGGCGCGAGCATGCGGCGCCGACGTACCGGCTCATCCTTCCTTCCATTGCTTGAATTCGGTCGGCCGCAGCCGGAATCGTGCGATGTTCCCCTCGTGCAGATCTGTAAGCTCTGCGAGGACGATGCTCGTAAAGCGGGCGAGGTCTTCAGGCGAGACAAAGGATTTCGCCAGTCGCGCAAGCGCGGCGTCGGTGGGCCGAATCTTTTCGCGCACGGTATGGCGCACGACATCGGCGATCTCGCTGCGATACTTGAGGCGGAAGGCATCTGGCTCCGGAAGCGAGTCGCGCACTGTCTTGTATCTGCGTACCGAGCGCTCATAGGCCCACAGGTAGACATCTCTTAGAAGCTCGACCCGGTTGAGCTCGTAGACTCCGATCAAGCCATCGATGTACAGCTTGTCAGGGACATCGACGAACGACAACGGCACCAGATTCTCTTTGATCAGTGGAATGTTTGCTGCGAGCCGCGACGTTCGCTTATTGACGTCGATGAAAGGTTGCAGATACGGAAACTGAGCCATGAGGAAAAAGGACTGCTCAAAGGGGTCGCGGATCGCCGCAGCCTTGCCCAGAAACAGCGTGAACAGCTCCTCGATGAGCTGGGGAATCGCTGTTGGCAGGTATGTCGTACCGCCGATGGCAACCGACGTTGTGCGGAGTCGCCCTGCGTTGCGAGAATCCTCGAGGAGGTTGTCGGCGAGGAGCGCGTGTAGGTTGGTAATAGTGTAGCGATTGACACCGATCTCTTCGGCGGACTCCACCAGCAGTTCGATGGCCGCCTTGTGATTGAGGATCATCTGGGTTTCCTTCGCATCCTTGCCCGGAGCGGCTTTGCCATGCTCGATGAGCTCACGGGTGTCGAGCAGCGAATAGGTGTTGCCCTCGAGGCGGCTAGATGCCCAAGAGAGATCGATGAGCAGCCGATTCAGGATGTCTCGTGCAAACGTGCCGGCCGGACGATGTTCGTCAGGCGTGTGGCCTAATGCCCGCAGATGTGTCTTCAAGTTTTCGGGGAGGTATTCGGTCTCGTTCGGCACATAGCGTTCCAGGAAGTCACGCTGGTAACCGATGGGCGCGCGGTCGGCGATCGGCCTGTGAACAAGAGCCTGGACCTGCTGACCTGCTGCAGAAATGGCAACGGACGATGTGACGGCTTCCGGCTCCGAAGCGCTGGCGGGTCGTCCCACGTCGGCGGCAACTGTGGGCGCGGCATTGTTACCGGCTGGAAGGTATCGGCGGCCCCGACGGATGCCCTCGGCTTTGATCGCACCGGAACGCACCCACACATCCAGCCGGCGCTGCAGCGACCGGCGACTGACGATGTCTTTGAGAGCTCCTTGCAGCTCTGCCAGGCTCAAGCCTCGAGGGGCAGCGGTGAGCGCATTCGTGACGCGCTCGAGGAGGTCATCGGGAAGCAATTTTGGCATGGCAGTTTGGCGCAAATCTAATTTATGCGCCAATACACTACGCATTTACGGCGCATAAATCAAATATTGCGCCAAATAAGCCGGCTGTATTGGCGCATAGATCACCGAATGCGCATCGGGTAATCTCCCCTCAACATCAGATGGAGAATTCCACCGAGGGCGATCGACCGGGGGGAACAGAGTTTCATGGAAGCGGAAATTCGAGAGCGTACCGACGCATACATCCATGCCAGGCACCATCACCCGGCTTGGCAGCTCTTGGCTGCACGACGTGCGCCGCTGATCCTGAGCTGTCTGCAGACTCTCTTTGAGCAGAGCCAGGACGGCGTCGGATTCGACGATGCGCTCCGCGCCTTGGCGGAGATGCTCGCGGACCATGCCAATGCAGGGGAGTTCGAGATTGGCGAGGAGGACTTTGCCGCACAGGCGCGCAAAGAGCTGAGGAGCTGGGTCAAGCTCTCGCTGGTCGTGGAGCGGGAAGGGCGCGTGTACGCGACCGATGCATTCGAGGAGGCGCTGCGCTTCGCAACCGCCCTAGGTGCACGGATCATGACCTCAACGGCCTCCCGCCTGTCGGTGGTGCAGCGAGAGATCGAAGGCCTTGAATCGAGCCTCAATCCCGATCCCAGGAGCCGCACTGCGCACCTGCGACGCAAGATCGCAGAGCTCGAGCGCGAGCTGGCGGCCGCCGAGCGGGGCGACTTCGTCGTGCTCCAGGGGGCCGACGCTGCGGAGCGCATCCGCGAGGTTTATGCCCTGGCGAGCAGTCTCCGAGCCGACTTCCGTCGGGTCGAGGACTCCTGGCGCGAGGCAGACCGACAGCTGCGCCAGACCATCGTCAGCGAGCAGACCCACCGCGGAGAGATCGTGGACAAGCTGCTCGATGGACATGACGACCTGCTCGATAGTCCCGAGGGACGCGTGTTCCACGCGTTTCACCAGCAGCTCGGGCATTCCATCGAGCTGGACAACATGAAGCAGCGGCTGCGCACGATCCTTCGGCATCCTGCTACCCAGTCCGCCCTGACCCGGGCGCAACAAGTGGAGCTCCGCTGGCTCATCATGCGCCTGGTGAAGGAATCAGCGGCCGTCATCAAGGCCCGGGCGCGCAGCGAGCGTGACGTCAAGGGATTTCTGAAAACTGGGCTGGCCGCGGAGCACCACCGCGTCGGCGCACTGCTCAACGATATCTTCCAGCAGGCGTTGGATATGGACTGGGGAAGTCAGTCCCTGCGGCGCAAGGCCGGCCCCTTGCCGCCGGTAGCGATCGCCAACGGTGCCCTGCCGGTCGTGGAGCGCCTCCTCTTCAAGTCGCTCGATCAGGAGGGCCAACGCGACCTCGAGCTGCAGCGGCGACCGGCAAGCCTCGACGAGGTCGAGGAAGACTTCTGGTCAGCGTTCGACGGCCTGGACCGTCATGCGCTGTTGCAACAGACTCTGGAGCTGCTGCACAAGATTGACGCGCCGCTCGGCATCGGCAGTCTGGCTCATCATCTTCCTCCGACCCATGACCTTGAGACAATCGCTCTCTGGCTCAGCCTGGCGCGCGAAACCGATGTGCCCGTCGGCGGTAAGCGAGAAACGGTCGACGTGCTGGCGAAAGACGGCGCAAGACTGCGTTTCCACGTGCCGAAGATCGAGCTGACGGCCGCGGCCGTGGCGGGTCTCGAGTGGGAGCCGTAGACATGGCCAACATCTTCGATCGGCTCACCGCGAGACCGGAAAGCGTCGAAGCAATGGATTCGACTGACGAGGAGACTCTGGACGCCGGCGCTGGCGGCGAACTCAACGGCTCTAGCGGCTTGGACCGGGATGCCGCTTCCGCGGGCCCGGTCTCGTACACCCCGCGCCAGGTCAAGGATGCGGCGCTCGAGCTGCTGAAGTACGGCCTGCTCGAGGAGCAACGAAAACCGAATCTCTACCGGGCCGCACTCGCAGAACGCGAGGCCTTAGGCCGCGTGCTCGAGCCGTTGGACCTCGCGATGCGCGTCGATGAGATTCGAGGTCTGGCGTACGTCGTAGTGGCCGACCAGGTCTTCGATAGTGTCGAGGGAGAATGGTCGCATCCTCTGGTGCGGCGCCTGCGGCTCAATCTCGAGCAGTCGCTGTTGATCGCCATCCTTCGCCAGCAGTTCGTCGCCCATGAGCAGCAAGCCGGGGTCGGCTCGACTGAGGCTCTGATCGCGCTCGAGGATCTACTGCCGCAGTTGCAGCTTTACCTCGGGGACCTCGGCAGCGACGCCCAGGAAGAGAAGCGGCTGCGCAACCTCCTCGAGCAGCTCAAGGTCCATGGCATCGTCTCAGAGCCCGATGAGCACAATCGGGTCGCGATCCGCCCGATCATCGCGCATCTGGCCAGCCCCGAGAATCTGCAAAGTCTCCTCGGCGCCTTCCAGCGGGAAGCGAGTGGCGGCCAACAGCAGGGCAGTAGTACCGGTAGGCCAAGGGACGACAGCGGCGAGCAGTCTCCAGAAGCTCCGGCCGCGGCAGATGGGAGTAACGGTTGATGGATGTGCAAACGACCAGCGAAGCGGCCCTGACGGACTCGCTCGCCCCGCCGACCTTCGTCATCACGCATCTCGAACTCTTCGACTGGGGCTCCTTCACCGGCCGGCACTCCGCCCAGATCGACCTGGAGGGTACCGCCGTCATCGGGCCGACGGGCAGCGGCAAGACTACGCTCGTCGACGCCCTGATGACGCTCATCACGGCCAATCCCCGCTACAACCTGGCATCGACCGGCGGACACGAGAGCGACCGCGATCTCGTCTCCTACATCCGCGGCGTGTCCGGCGCTGGCAACAACAGCGGCGACAACGAGCACATCTCCCGGCCGGGCAAGACCGTAAGCGGCATTGCCGCCCGATTCAGCAATGGCGAGAAGCAACTGGTGATTGGTGCCGTCTTCTGGCTGGACGGCACCAGCTCCGCGGCGGCGGACCTCGGCCGGCTCTGGATCTACTCCGAAGCGGCAAGCGAGGGGCTGGACGAGTGGCTCGAGATCCACCACGCCGGCGGCGCGCGTGCGCTCAAGCAGCATGCGCGCGAGACCTCGGGCCTCCAGGTCACGAGCAACAAGCAGGAGTACCTCTCGCATCTGCGGCGTTTTTTCGAGGTCGGCGAGAATGCCTTCACGCTGCTCAATCGCGCCGCAGGGCTGAAGCAGCTCAACAGCATCGACGAGGTCTTCCGCGAACTCGTGCTGGATGACACCTCGGCCTTCGACCGCGCCGCCGAGGTCGCCAAGGAATTTGATGATCTGGCTGCCATCCATGGCGAGCTCGAGATCGCGAGGCAGCAGCAGCATTCGTTGCGGCCAATTGACGAGAGCTGGCGCAAGCGCGAAACCCTGGCACGGCATCTCGAACTGCAACGAGAGATCAAGGGCATCCTGCCCCGGTGGTATGCGGAGGCCGCGCATCGTCTGGCCAGTCAACGGCTGGCTCGGATCGACGCTGAGATGAACGACTGCCGGAACAAGGGAGAGGCGCTGCACGGGCAGATTGAAACGGCCGACGCGGAAGCCGCGACCCTCCGAGACCTCTATCTAAGGGCGGGTGGTGCCAGCATCGAGCAGCTCCGCGAGCAGATCCAGTTGCAAGAGAAGCTGGTTGCATCGTGCGCACGCCATGCAAAGGACTATCGCCGCCTCGTCGACCTTCTGGGGTTGGATGCCGCGCTGACTCGCGATGCGCTGGCAGCGAATCAGCAACGGGCACGCGAGTTTCAGACTGAGAAGCAGGCGTTGCAGGAGCGCCAGAAGCAGGAAGCGTGGGAGCTGGGAGCCGCGCAGCAGCGTGAGAGACAGGCGCGCGATGAACTCAAGGCGGAGCTCGATCAGGTCCTGGAGCGGCCCGGGTCCAACTTGCCGGGCCCCTATCAACTCTTCCGGAGCGAGCTTGCCCAACAGCTCGGGCTCGAGGAGCACGCCGTGCCATTCGTAGCCGAGTTGATCGAGGTCAAAGTCGAAGAGAGCCCGTGGCGGGGCGCGATCGAGCGGGCTATCGGAGGCCATCGCACGCGCATCATGGTGCCGCCGGATGCCATCAAGGCAGCGCTGCGCTGGATCAATCACCGTGACAACCGGCTGCACGTCCGCCTGCTGGAAGTCGAGACCGCGCACGGCGAGTCTAGATTCTTCCCGGACGGATTCACGCGCAAGCTCAGGTATAAGGAGCATCCCTATCGGGAAGCCTTGAAGGCGTGGCTCGGCGGCATCGATCGGCACTGTCTCGCCTCGCCCGAGCGGCTGCGCGATACCCCGCACGGCCTGACGGAGCAGGGCCTCATGTCCGACCGGCGCGGCTTGTTCGAGAAACAGGACCAGCGGCGGCTCGATCAGGACTGGATGACGGGATTCGACAACAAAGACCGCCTCGCCCAGCTGCGCGGACAAATCACGGGAGCCGAGGGCTCCCTGCGAAAGGCCGAGGCGGCCTACGAGGCTGCCAGAGAACGCGCCGAGGCGACGGGCGCTCTCCTCGACCTGTTGCAGGCGCTCATCGCCGCGGAATTCGACACCATCGATCTGCCGGGTGCGCGGCAGGCCTTGGAGTCGTTGCAGTCGCGGCTGCAGGCGTTGAGCGACCCGGAGGGAGACGCTGAGAAGGCCCACCTGCGCTGGGCAGAGGCCGACGGACAGGTCAAAAAGCTTCGCGAGCAGGAGGGTGACAACGAGGCCGCGAAGAGGGACCTCGACCGGAAATGGCAGCAGATTGCAGGGCGGCGCGAGCGGGCCTTCGACAAGATCGGCGCCGGTCTCGCGGATCCGCAAAGACTCCTCGCGGAGCGGCATCTGCCGATTCCTGACGGCGACGTCCTCGAAAGTCTGTCGGAGCTGGAGCTCGAGGCCACGAAATCCGTTCAGGACGCCATCGAGACAGCCACTTCGCAGTTGAACAGTTGCGAGCAAACTCTGGTGCGGCAAATGGGCGCTGCCAAGAAAGTGGATACCGGCGCCCTCGCGGAAGTCGGTCAGGAGATGCAGGACGTGCCCGCGTATCTCGAGCGACTGCGGCAGCTCACGGAGGAGGCCCTTCCGGAGAAGCTGCAGCGCTTCCTGCAATATCTCAACCAGTCCTCGGATCAGGGCGTCACGCAACTGCTGAGCGCCATCGAGAACGAGGTCTCGCTGATCGAAGAGCGCATCGAAGACCTCAACCGGACGTTGCGGCGAGTCGACTTCAGCGCCGGCTCCTACCTGCGACTCGTGCCCCAACGTGTCGTGCACGAAAGCCTGCGGACGCTACAGCAGGCGCAACGCCATCTGCGCTCGGCCGAGGTCAAGGACGACCAAGGCGAAAGCCACTTCCGTGCCCTACAGAACATCGTCGCCATCTTGCGTGATGCCAGCGACCGGAAAAAGACCTTGAGCGCCCGCGCGCTACTGGACCCTCGGTATCGGCTGACATTCGCCGTATCGGTGATCGAGCGGGCGACGGGCGCCGTCAAGGAGGTCCGGACCGGCTCTCAGGGCGGCAGCGGGGGTGAGAAGGAGATCATCGCGAGCTATGTGCTGACGGCATCGCTGAGCTACGCTCTCTGTCCCGACGGCAGCGCACGACCCCTCTTCGGTACCATTGTGCTCGATGAAGCCTTCTCCAAGAGCTCCCAGGCTGTGGCCGGCCGGATCATTTCCGCCCTGCATGAGTTCGGGCTGCATCCGCTGTTCGTGACACCCAATAAAGAGCTGCGGCTGTTGCGCGCCCACACGCGCTCCGCAATCCTGGTCCACCGGCGGGGTCGGCAGGCAACTCTGACCTCCCTCACCTGG
>JAJZZR010000114.1 GCA_021797465.1 Pseudomonadota bacterium
CCCGAACAATTTAGCACCACAATTCAGTCGGACACGGAAAAATCCGCGGAATTCCGCGACTTTTTCACGCCCACAAGGGTCAAAGTGTCGAAGTTGGGTCAGACGCCGGCGCCGTTCAGCGGGCCGAGCGCCGCCGTGAGCTGCCCGGGGCTGGCCGGGCGCGGGGGATGGGCGTGGACGCGCTGGACCGGCGCCCGCGGATGGCTCGACGCGTGAGGAAGGGAAACCACCGGCCTGACCGTCGCGGCCGTGCCGGTCAGGCCGACAGTGGGCGCGTACGCGCCGTGTTCATCAGGTGCTCGGTGCCGGCGAAGCTGACAATGCCGGCGTCTGATCCCAGACCGGTTGCCACAAGCGCGCCGGCAGCGGAGGCAAAGCGCGCCGACTTCTCGATATCCCAGCCATGGTGCAGGCCGGCGATCAGGCCGGCACTGAACGCGTCGCCGCAGCCGGTGGTATCCTTCACGTCGATTTCGAAGGCCGGCAGACGGAACATGGCGTCCGGCGTGGCGACCAGGCAGCCTTCGCCGCCCATTGTCAGGATGCAAGTCCTGGCGCCGAGGTCGCGGAAGAAGCGGGCGGAGTCCTCGGCTTTCTTCAGGCCGCTCATCGCAGTCGCGTCTTCGATGCTGGGCACGAAATAGTCCACGTAGGGCAGCGAAGGTCGCAAAACATCCACCGTCTGCGGCATTGCCGAAAGCAGGTCGAAGCTGGTGGTGCGTCCGGCCGCCTTGGCTGCCTTCAGCAGCGCCGAGGTCGGCGGGCCGTCCAGCTTCGCCAGCAACGGCATGCCGCCGACATGCACGAACGCGGCGTCAAGCACCGTGGGATAGTCGGCCTCGGTGACGGTGAACGCGTCGGAAGCGCCGCGGCAATGCAGCGCCGGGCGGTCGCCGTTCGGCCGCACGTTGAGGATGGTCGCCGACGTCGGCACGCCCGCAAGGCGCTGCATAGCGGAGATGTCCACGTCGAAGCGCGACAACGTGCTCAGCACGAAATCCGCCTTCTCGTCATCGCCAACCGCGCCCACGGCACGCGTGCGCAGGCCGAGCTTGGCGCAATCGATCACCGTGCCGCCGGCAGTACCGGCCACAGTGAGGCGGATCTCGTCGATAAACTGCACCTGTCCGCCGGGTGGGATAGCCGCGACCGGGCGGCCCAGGATATCAAGAATATACAGCCCCACAACGCTGACATCGAAAGTCATGAGTATTCCCCTATGAGCCAAGGGCGCCTGCCACCACCTCTGGCAATCTCGGCAGAGGCCCGGGCGCACACGTTTCTTTCAGCGGTCGTTATGACCGGCAGGTATCGTCCTTCGATAGGAACCGAGTGTCGCAGGGGTTGCACGTCGCGTGCCTTCTCAAGGTCGCGTGCGCATGGCAAAGACCACTCCGGCCAAAACGATAAAGCCACCGACGACAAACTTTTGCCAAGTGCTCGGGATTCCCGCCAGGATAAGGACATTGTTGACCAGGGTCACGAGCACCACTCCGAGAAGTGTGCCGATCACAGTGCCCGATCCGCCGGTGATGCGCGCTCCGCCCAAAACCACAGCGGCGACGATGTCGAGTTCGGATCCGGTCAGGTCGAAGGGATTGGCAAGCCGATTGGCCGACACGTAGATGATCCCGGCCACACCGGCGAGCAATCCGGCATATGTGAAGACAAAAACCTGGACCCTCCTCAGATCATAGCCAAGCCGTTCGGCGATGGCGGGACTGCCGCCAACCGCGAATACGGCGCGTCCCATGATGGTGCGGTTGAGGATCAACCAGGTTACGATGGCCGCTGCCACCAACACGAGCACGTAGGCCGGCAGGATGGCGATGGAACCGGATTCTGTGCCGGTCCGCCACAGTTCGTATCTGCCGAACCTATCCATGGAGGCGGGAATGCTCATGAACATCTCGGTGCCAATGAAGGTCAGCAGGAAGCCGCGGATGACGTATTGTGTTCCGATGGTGACAATCAGTGCCGGGGCTTTCAGGGCGTGGACCAACAGGCCGTTGACCGCACCGAACATCGCGCCCCCGACAGCGCCGAGGAGAAAAATCACCGCGATCGACGTGTCCGGGGCATGGTTTGCTACCGTCCGGGTGATCAGAAACATCGTGAATGCGGCGATGGCGGTGAAGGACATGTCAAGTCCGCCCGCCGCAAGCACGACGAGGACTCCGAGAGCGAACAGCCCACGCACCACGGCGGCGCGGGCCATGTCGAAGAGGCTGGCGATCTGCCAGAATGCCGGGTTGATGGCGCCGACGACGACACTAACCATGATGATGAGGATCAGTGTGAAGACTGGCGGATGGCGAATGAGCCACCTGAACACGCGGGCTGGCAAAAGGCCCGCAGGTGTGGAGGAAGCGCCCAACGCAACGTCGCTCACGACAGGCACCCCGCCGCATGTTCGGCCAGCAGAATGCGGTAAAGCTCGTCTTCGCGCACGTTCTCGGCGTCGAATGTCTCGGCCACCGTTCCCCGCCGCATCACCAGGATGCGATCGCAGTTCTGTAGCAGCTCGGGCAGATCATCACTGATGATGATCACCCCCATGCCGTTACCAGCGAACTTCTGAATGATTCGGTGGATTGTGTCCTTCGATCCCACGTCGACGCCCACGGTCGGGCCATGAAGAACGAGTAGCTTCGGTTTGATCGTCAACCCTCGGCCGATGAGGACGCGTTGCTGATTTCCCCCCGACAGCGATTGTACCGCGTTGGAGAGGTCGGGCGTGGCGATTTGCAATTCCGTCGCGATTGTCTCGGCGAAGATGCGACTGCGGCGGCCGTCGAGCATACCGAACCGATCCAGCAACCGATCGAGCACAGCAGCAATAATGTTGAGGCGGATAGGCTTTTCGAGGAATAGACCTTCGGAGAGCCGATCCTCCGGCACGTAGCCAATGCCGGCGGCGATGGCGTCCATCGGTTGGGCAAGCCTGAGCTTGTGCCCTTCGATCGCGATCTCGCCATGGTCGGCCGGGGACACGCCGGCCAGCGCGAGAGCCAGTTCGTTGCGGCCAGAATCGAGCAAGCCCGTGATTCCCAGGATTTCACCGCAGTTAAGCGAGAAGGAAATGTTGCGGAACGAATTGTCGCGACCGAGTCTGCGGACCTCCAATAGCCGTTCGCCACCCTTCTTCGCCTGGCGGTAACGCGCATCCTCGAGAATTTTCTCCGTCATCCAATAGCTCAGATCACTCTTGCTGTGCTGAGTAATGTTACCTTCCATCACCTTCTGGCCGTCGCGCAAAACGATAGCGTGCCCGCCGATAGATTTGCATTCATCGAGTTTGTGGGTGACGAACAGAACCGCCACTCCCTGCGTCCGCAGCTTGTTCACGATTCCGATCAAGTTTTCGACTTCGCGCTTGGTTAGCGCGGTGGTCGGCTCGTCCATGATGACGAGCTTCGCAGCGGTGGCAATGGCGCGCGCGATAGCAATCAACTGGCGCGTGGCGATCGGCAGTTCGTCAACACGAATTGAGAGAAAGCGGCGATCGGTGGGCAAGTTCACAGCGCTGAGCGCGCGGGCCGCCGTGTCGGCAAGACGGGCAAGGTCAAGACGGCGGGCGAGGCGGCCACCGGACTCCACCAGTTGCTGCGCCAAGGCAATGTTCTCGGCCACGCTCAGGTTCGGCAGCAGCGACAAATCCTGGTAGACTGTTTCGATGCCGGCTGACAGCGCTTCGATCGGCGAAAGGCGTTGCACCTCGCGTCCGTCGATGATGAGGCTTCCCGCGTCGGCCGGTTGAGCCCCCGATATGATCTTGATCAGAGTGCTCTTGCCGCAGCCGTTCTCTCCCAGGAGATGATAGATCTGGCCGCGTTCAATGGTAACGCTGACGCCTTTCAGGGCCTGCACGCCGGCGAAACGCTTGTAAACGTTGCGGACCTCCAGAAAGGGCAATGCTTTCGGATCCTGGGTGAAATGTGTCGTGGCAAGGAGGTGGGCGGTAGCGGGCATGGCGCTGTCCATTTGAAACGCTCGAACGATCCTGTGATGTTTGCCCGACGCAGTGGCCTGCCGTGCATGCGGCTGTAAGCCCAGCATGCACGGCAGCCGTTACGCTTCGCTCAGAACGGATAGTTCTTATAGTTGGTCTTGTCGGCATCGACCCAGGCCTGGCCGACCACGATGACGCCCTTACCGGGGCCCTGCTTGAGGTGCATCTTGGTGTAGCCGGGAACACCGAGGTCCATGCCTTCAGTGATCGGGGTGCCGTCCAGCAGCATCTTGGCGAGCTTGTTCATGACAAAGCCGGCGTCCTTCGGATCCCAGAAGCTGATGCTGTTGACCGCTCCGCTCTCCAGATAACGGCCCGTGTCCTTGGGCAGACCGATGCCGACGACGCAGACCTTGCCGACCAATCCGGCTTCCTCGATCGCGCGGCCGATGCCGATCGGGTCGATCGCCGAGCTGCCCTGGAAGCCCTTGATGTCGGGATACTTGCGCAGGATCTCCTTGGCCTTCTCGTAAGCGGTGTTGGCATCGTTGAATGACTCGTTCTTCGGCGACACCAGCTTCATCTTGGGATACTTCTTGGCGTTCTCGGCGCCGGCATTGGCCCACTGGACATGCGTGAGGCTACCGAGCGATCCGACGAACGAGGTCCATGTGCCTTCGTAGCCCATGCACTTCGCCAATTCCTCGTCGAAGTGGGCGCCAAAAGCCGCGTTATCGAAGGCTTCCATGTCGACCTGCGTGTTCTTCATGCTGTCGGCCTCGTGGGTGACAACCTTGATGCCGCGATCCATGGCCCGCTTCAGCACGCCTTCGAGCACCGGGGGATCGAACGGCACCACGGCGATGGCGTCGACCTTCCTGGCAATGAGATCCTCGATCATACGTTCCTGCTGGGCCGCGTCGGCCTTGCCTGGGCCGATCTCGCTGGTCGTCACGCCGGGGGTCTGTTCGCCGTAGGCCTTGACGCCTTCCGCCATGCGCGTGAACCAGGTCTCGCCAGTCAACTTCACAACCGTAACGATGATCTGGTTCTCAGCGGCGAGGGCGGCTGTGCCGACGCTTGCCAGCAGGGCGGCGCAGGCGGCTAATTTCTTGAACGTAGACATAGTGTTTTTGCTTTCCTTTTGCTTCCGAAACCCCCCTGGACTGTGGCACCGACGCGCGAGGGTGGTGACGCGTCGGCACCCTTTGGGCTGGGCTATGTTCGCCGAGATAGCCACCCTCCGAGATCGATCCGGGAGACAGCGAGGAAGATCAGCAACAGCAAACCCCACGCGCAGTCCCGGAAGAAATTCGAAATATCAAGAAAGTTGAACATGCTGGAGAGCAACTGCAAGGCGGTCGCCGATAGGACGACGCAGATTATCCGCCCATAGCCACCGTCAGGGCGAACGCCCGCCATGACCACGATCAGGATGGCGATCAGGACGTAAGAACTGCCGTAGTCCCATTTCAGGCTCGAGATGCGGGCAGCGATGATAAAGCCCGCCACGGAGGCGAGCAGACCGCAGACGGTGTAGGTGACAAGCAGGATCCGGCGCGAGGCGAAACCAGCGTATCGCGCCGCCTTGGCGTTGCTGCCCAGCAGGTAGAGGCGCACGCCGAACGGGCTGAAGCGCAGCCCCACACCAATCAGCGCGGCGATGGCGATGAAAACGGAAAAACAGATCGGCACACCGAACACCGGGGCATTGCCGAAGGTGTCGAGAGGTTCGATGTAGCCGAGCTTCAGCGCCGACCCGTTGGTAAGCACCACGCCCAGGCCGGTAAAGGCGAGCCCGGTCCCCAGGGTCGCGATGATCGGCGTCAGCCCGGCACGGGAGATCAGCAGGCCATTGATCAGGCCGCCGACCAAGCCGACACCCAAGGCGACAGTACCGAACGATACGGTGTAGATCAGCGGAGCATCGTCCGAAGACGCCCAGAACGGCACCACAAGCGCGGCGACAATCCCGGACAGGTTCGCCAGTGCGATCCCCGACAGGTCGATCCCCCCGTTGCCGGAAATCATCGCCAGCATCACGCCGATCGCCAGCAGCCCAAGTTCGGGAACTTGCGCGGCCATCGACTGGAGGCTGTAGGTGTTGACGAATTGCGTTCCGACCCACGCGATGGCCGTCGCCATCACCAACACATTCACCACGACCAGGAAGTTCAGCTGACGATCTGCCAGCACATGCTTGATCGAGAACATCTGCTCAAAGCTCTCGGGCTGAGAGGTCCGCCAAGATCTCACGGCGTCCTCCCTGCACCGGCGCAGGTCGCGCGCGCGTCCGCGGCGGTCAGGCTCTCGGCCATCGACTGGAGAATGAGACAGCAGGAGGCCGTCCCCGCGTCGATCACGCCGTCACCGACATAGCCGAGGAACGCCGGTCATTGCTCATCAGCCGTGCTGACGCTTGCTCGGGGCGTTGCGGCCGGCCGCGTCTGCGAGCCGGGCGAACCCCCGAGATCTGTGCCAGAAAAAGGATTGCGTATCGGCTCGGTTCGTTGCCGTGTCAGGACCGCTCGCCGCTACCCCGATCATTCCTGGGTGTCGCCTCGACAACGTCGTCCCCCTTGGCCTTCGGCCGGCGTCGGCCCCGTGCATATGCGCTGTTCTTGGACGGTTCATAGCTAGACGGTGGATCATCTGTCAACATGGCAGAGTAACATCAACGTGACAGAGTAACAGGGGTAGTCGCGTTCGAACGCGCGAGCGCATATTTCGGCGAGAAGCCCGTCGGACAGATAGATGTGCGAGACCTCGATCGGCTTGTCCCATTCCCAGAACGAGGAAACGCGAGCGCCAAGAATCGAGATCGCACCCGGCCCAACGACCGTCTCTCGCCACGGTGCATCGCACCGCCGCCGCATGCGGGATCGTCCCTTGCGATAGACGACCATCAGCAGACTGTCGATGCCAGGCGCGGCAACTGTCTAGGGTTCGTAGCGAAAATCCCGAAAGAAGATACGCCGGCGACGGTCGACGCCCCCGGCGGCCTCGGCGAGAATTTCGCCAGGCGCATAGATGGGGACTTGCTCGGGACAGATGCTGTCCGTCGCGGGCGGTGCCGTTGGCGCTGCTCTCGACATCTCACCGAAATTCCACGAGGCGATACTTTGGCGACGCTTGCTCTCCGGCAGCAATTCTAAATGGGATATTGGGGCTGTTGTTTCTGACGATCACTGTTTGACTGGTAGGGAGAAAGGCGTGTCTGGTTGGGCCGGCGCGTCAGGGTGGGCGTATCGCGGCGGCGGCGATGGAT
>JAJZZR010000223.1 GCA_021797465.1 Pseudomonadota bacterium
AGGCCGCCGGTCAGGCGTTTGTGCAGAGGATAGAGCATGAACGCCAGCACCATCGCCCACCCCAACGCATCGTCCAGCGGCGTCAGCACCTGGAGCAGCAGGTAGCCGAGAACCGCAACGACCGCGACCGCGAACAGCCGGCGGTAGAATGGCGAATCGGTCATGATGATGGCGCTCTCCGAGTGATTGACGAATCAGATTCCGCGACGGCGCCGCAGCGGGCGGTGATCAAGAAACGGCTCCGGAGCTGAATTGAACTCGTTCTCCGGGCATGCGGAGTGGCCGGGATTTTTCCGCCGTCCGAATCAATGAACCATCCTCGAGTCGCTTGCCGAGTTGCGTCCCGGCCTATTCCCCGGGCCGCGGTCACATGCCGGTCCTGGACTATAGCCGCTTCGCATTCATGTGGCGACCGGGTGCCGCCGCGGGAGGCACCGCGGTTTCCGAGCGTGACTGGCGTCGACTACCTCTTCGGCCTGCGGCAAGCGCCAATCGCGCAGATCCCGCCGCACAGCAGGGTGGCATTTTGGGCAGTTGATGTTGACTCCCGGGCAAACGACCCTGAGGAACCTCTATGGGTCGCGCCGTCGAGAGGCGGTTGATGCATAGAACCCGGCAATATTCGCTATGAGCCGAAGCGCAACGCGGTTTTGCGGGGATTGCCGCATTTTGATCCCCGAACGGCCTGCGTTCCGGTCCGTCAGTTCCCCATCATCCGGATACACGTATCCCATCGATGGGTCCCTTGTTCAGCCGGACCGGGGCCTCGAAAAGCGGGGCGGTGACTGGCAGGGGAATGGCTTATCGGTTTGCGGACCTTTCGGTACCGGCGCTCGAGACCACCCCTTCGTGGCTCAAGGGCTGGCGTGCGTGCCGCCCTGGTAACACTTCGCTCCATCCTCACGGAGGGCGGCGCGTGACTCGGGGTCGGCGTAGATCGCGACTCTTTCACTGTGACGGGTTTGCGCCGCCGACCCCTTGCCGGTGATGCCGGCGCATCATGCGCGTTACGGCCTGCGTACGCACCAGGCCGTCAAAAGTCGCCATCTACACCCGCAGGCATTGGTCGGGGCACCGTGCGCTACAGGGCGCCTGCGCGCCAAGAGATGCTCGTCGCGGAGGGGCGGGTGGCTCGCGCCCCGCCGATCAGGTTGGCGAGCCACCACCGGCGCAACCGTATACGCCCGAGACGCCTGCCGCCGCGCACGGGCTCGGGCGTCCGATGGGGCTACCGCACTGACCAGAAACCGTACGGGAAATCCACGAGAGGAAATCCACCGCCCGCGCGGTATCCTACCGGCGTGCGCTCGCAGCAGCGCTGCTGACGAGCCAGACCGCTCGTCGCTCGGTGTCGCAGCCGTGGCGCGCAAGGTCTGAGGCATGAACATGCGGCAATCCGACTTCACCGCACCGATCGATCTGCTTGCGCAACCGGGCACCGGCGCGGTGCGGGCGCGGCGACCGCTGTATGTCGATCTGTTGCCCCCCTGCAATCACGCCTGCCCGGCCGGGGAAGATATCCAGGGATGGCTGGCGCTGGCGCGTACCGGATCCGACCACGATGCCTGGCAGGCACTGCTCGCGGACAACCCGCTGCCTGCGGTACAGGGGCGGGTCTGTTATCATCCGTGCGAGAGCGAGTGCAACCGCGCCAACCTCGACAGCGCGGTATCCATACACGCGGTGGAGCGGCATCTGGGCGATCGGGCGGCGGCCGAAGGCTGGCCCGCGCCTCCCGCCGCCCCCTCCTCCGGAAAACGGGTGCTGGTGATCGGAGCCGGACCGAGCGGCCTGTCGGCCGCCCACCATCTGGCGCGACTGGGGCACGCGGTCGAGGTGCACGAGGCCGCCGCACTCGCCGGCGGGATGCTGCGCTTTGGTATCCCGGCATACCGGCTGCCTCGCGTCGTGCTGAGTCGTGAAATCGAGCGGATCGAGGCGCTCGGCGTCAAATTCGTGTTCAACCGGAAGGTCGAGGACGTCGTTGCGGAGCAGCGCGCGGGCGACTTCGATGCCGTGTTTCTGGCAATCGGCGCCAGCGTCGCCAAACACGTGGAGATACCCGCACGCGACGCAGCGCGAGTGCTCGATGCAGTATCGATGCTACACGAAGTTGGCGCTGGCGAGCCGCCGATCCTGGGCCGCCGCGTGGTGATCTATGGCGGGGGCAACACGGCCATGGACGCCGCCCGCACGGCACGGCGCCTCGGGGCCGAGGACACTCTCATTATTTACCGGCGCGACCGCGCGCACATGCCGGCACGCGCCTTCGAGCTCGACGAGGCGCTCGAGGAGGGCGTCACGATCAAGTGGCTCACCACGATCAGACAGGTGGTCGGAGCGGAGCTACGCGTCGAGCAGATGCAACTCGGCGCCGACGGCCGGCCGCACCCGACAGGCCGGTTGGAGCAGCTCGCCGCAGACGCCATCGTGCTCGCGCTCGGCCAGCAGACCGACAGCGCCTTCCTGCGGCGATTAGCGGATCTCGAATTCACCACTGACGGCGCCGTCGTGGTCGGTCCGACGCTGATGACCGGGCACCCAGGTTTTTTCGCGGGCGGCGACATGATCGGTCAGGAGCAGACCGTCAGCACGGCGGTCGGTCACGGCAAGCGCGCTGCGCGCCACATCGATGTTTACCTGCGCGCCACCGCGCAGCCGGAGCGACCGAGGCATCCACTCGCCGAGTTCGCCGCGCTACACTTGCCGATTTACACCGACGCCGAACGACGTGAACAGACACAGCGATCGCCCGCGCAGCGCACGGGAGACTTCGACGAAGTCGTGGCGGGATTGACCGCGGCGCAGGCTCGCTACGAGGCGCAGCGCTGCTTTTCCTGCGGCAACTGCTTCGAGTGCGATCAATGCTACGCCGCCTGTCCCGAGCAGGCGATCGAGAAGCTCGGTCCGGGGCGTCGTTACCGGTTCCTGTACGCGCGCTGCACCGGATGCGCGGTGTGCTTCGAGACCTGCCCGTGCCATGCGATCGAGATGGTTGCCGAGCCGCCGCAGACCTGAGCCGACAACATGTCAGCAGCAACCGACACCCCGGTGACTGCCGTGATGGACGGCAATACCGCGGTCGCGCACGTCGCCTATCGGGTCAATGAGATCTGTGCAATCTATCCGATAACCCCGTCCTCGCCGATGGCAGAGCTCGCCGACGAATGGAGCGCGCAGGGGATACGAAACCTCTGGGGTAGCGTGCCGCTCGTGCAGGAGATGCAAAGCGAAGGCGGGGCCGCCGGCACCGTGCACGGGGCTCTGCAGTCCGGCGCACTGACCACCACGTTCACCGCCTCGCAGGGCCTGCTGCTGATGCTGCCCAACATGTTCAAGATCGCCGGCGAGCTCACCGCCACGGTGTTCCACGTGGCGGCCCGCGCCGTGGCCACCCACGCCCTGTCGATCTTCGGCGAACACTCGGACGTCATGGCGGCCCGCACGACGGGCTTCGCGCTGCTGTGCTCGGGCTCGGTCCAGGAGGCCCACGACGCGGCGTTGATCACTCAGTGCGCGACGCTTGAGTCACGCGTTCCCTTCCTGCACTTCTTCGACGGATTTCGCACCTCGCACGAACTCAACAAGCTGGTTCTGCTCTCGGGCGCGCAGTTGCGCGCGATGGTGCGGGACGATCTGGTCCGTGCGCACCGTGCGCGGGCACTCAATCCGGAGCACGCCTTCATCCGCGGTACCGCGCACAACCCGGATACGTATTTCCAGGCTCGCGAAGCGGCCAACCCGTTCTACGCGCGTCTGCCCACGCTGCTACAAGCGTTGATGGAGCGGTTCGCCGGCCTGACCGGCCGCGCGTACCGGCTTTTCGAATACGACGGCGCGGCGGATGCCGAGCGGGTGATTGTGCTGATGGGCTCTGGCGCGGCAACGGTGCGCGTGACGATCGCGAGCCTGCATGCCGCGGGCGAGCGCGTCGGGGTCGTGCAGGTGCGCTTGTTCCGGCCGTTCAGCGCCGAGCACTTCCTGCAGGCGCTGCCCGAGTCGTGCCGCGCTATTGCGGTGCTCGAGCAGACCAAGGAGCCGGGCGCCCCGGGCGAGCCGCTCTATCTTGACGTTACCGCCACACTCGCCGAGGCGCTCGCCACCGGCCGGCGAGTCCGCGTACCTCGGGTCATCGGCGGGCGCTACGGCCTCGGCTCGAAGAACTTCAGCCCCGCGCAGGCGCGCGCGGTGTTCGCCGAGCTGTCTAAGAGCGAGCCGCGCAATCACTTCTCGGTCGGCATCGAAGATGATTTGTCCGGTTTGAGCCTGCCGCTCGATGCGCGCTTCTCGATCGAAGCGGACGATGTGGTACGAGCGGTGTTCTACGGCCTCGGCGCCGACGGCACGGTGGGCGCAAACAAGAACAGCGTCAAGATCATCGCGTCCGACCCGCAGATGTTTGCCCAGGGATACTTCGTATACGACTCGAACAAATCCGGCGCACAGACCGTCTCGCATCTGCGCTTCGGCAGGCGGCCGATCGATTCGCCCTACCTCATCGAGTCCGCCAATTTCATCGCCTGCCACCAGGCAAGCCTCATCGGGCGCATCGACGTGCTGCAGCTCGCCGCTGCGGGCGCCACGGTCCTGCTGAACACGCCCTACGGCGCCGCGGACGTGTGGGCACATCTGCCCTTGACGATGCAGCGCAAGATCATCGAGCTGCGGCTACGGTTATTCGTCATAGACGCAGCGAAGGTTGCCCGCGAGGCCGGCCTCTCCGGTCGGGTCAACACGGTGCTGCAGACGTGCTTCTTCGCCATTTCCGGCGTTCTGCCCCGGGCGCAGGCGATCGTGCGCATCAAGCAGTCCATCGCGGCGTCGTATGCACGCAAAGGCGAAGAGATGGTGCGGCGCAACGACCAGGCCGTCGATCGCGCCCTTGCGGAGCTGACCGAGGTGAGCGTGCCGCGCGCGCTGATGGGTGGGACCGAGGCACAAGCATTCGTTCCGGCAGACGCCCCTGCGTTCGTGCGTGAAGTGACCGCCCGCATGATGCGTGGACCGGGCAGCGGCGATGACCTGCGGGTCAGCCAACTGCCCGCCGACGGGACCTGGCCGTCCGGAACGGCGGAGTACGAGAAACGCAACGTATCTGAGGCCGTTGCGATATGGGATTCGCAACTTTGCATCCAATGCGGTCAGTGCGGCTTTGCCTGCCCGCACAGCGTGATCCGCTCGAAGTACTATCCGGAGGCGGCGCTCAAAGGCGCACCCGAGGGGTTCAAGTCCGCCCCCGTGAATTCGCGCGGCAATCCGGACGTGCGCTTCTCCCTGCAAATCTATCTGGAGGATTGCACCGGTTGCGCGATCTGCGTCGAGGTCTGTCCGGCGGCGCAGGCGCTCGAGCCGGCTCGCAAGGCCATCGACCTCGGCGCCAAGGGTCCAATCCTTGAGTCCTCGCGCCGCCACATCCGCTTCTTCGAGTCCCTGTCGCTCAACGATCGCTCTCGGGTCGATTTCGCCACGGTGCGCGGCATGCAGTTCCTGCAGCCGCTTTTTGAGTTTCCGGGCGCCTGTGCCGGATGCGGCGAAACGCCGTACCTGAAAGTGCTCACGCAGCTGTTCGGCGATCGAATGCAGGTGGCCAACGCCACCGGCTGCTCCTCGATCTACGGCGGCAATCTGCCGGTCACGCCGTGGAGCACGGATGCCGCCGGACGCGGGCCGGCCTGGTCGAATTCGCTGTTCGAGGACAACGCCGAGTTTGGGCTCGGCTTTAGACTCGCGGCTGACCAGCATCGCGGGCTCGCCGAGCGGTTGCTGCGTGAGCTCGCGCCCCAGCTCGGCGGGACCCTGGTACACGAACTGCTCGCTGCGCCTCAGCGCAGCGAGTCCGAGTTGCGCAAGCAGCGCGAACGCATCGCTCTGCTCAAGAGCCGCCTCGAGCAGCTCGACTGCGCGGGCGGTCTCGACCTGCTCTCGGTGGCCGACCATCTGCTGCGCCGCAGCGTGTGGATCGTCGGCGGCGACGGCTGGGCCTATGACATCGGCTACGGAGGGCTCGATCACGTGCTGGCGAGCGCCCGGGATGTCAACGTGCTGGTGCTCGACACCGAGGTGTATTCCAATACGGGCGGGCAGTCCTCCAAGGCGACCCCGCTCGGGGCCATTGCGAAGTTCGCCGCCGCGGGCAAGCGGACCGCGCGCAAGGACTTGGCGCTGCAGGCGATCGCCTATGGCAACGTCTACGTGGCGCAGGTCGCCATGGGCGCCAACCCCCAGCACACCCTGCTTGCACTGCGCGAGGCCGAAGCCTACCCGGGTCCGGCGCTCATCATCGCTTACAGCCATTGCATCGCGCACGGCTTCGACCTGCGTTACGGCATGAGGCAGCAGGATCTGGCCACCGCCAGCGGCTACTGGCCACTGTTTCGCTTCAATCCCGCCATGCGCAACGCCGGTGAGCGCCCATTTCGGCTCGACTCGCCGCGTCCCACGATGGCGCTGAAGGATTATGCGTACAACGAAATGCGCTACCGTGCGCTCGAGGACATCGATCCGCGCGCGGCGCAGACATTGCTCGCCCAGGCACAGCGGGTGGTCAATGAGAAATACCGCCAGTACGAAGAACTCGCGAGCCGCGGCGGCGAGTCGTTTCATCCGGCAGGGCGGCCCACTTGAGCCGTCTCGCCCGCACTCGCGCCCCGGGCGCCAGAGCTGCGCGCCCGTGCGAGCGCCGATGCACAGTACCCGGGCCTCGGTTTCTCTCAAGGGCACCTCGAAAGATTCTCTCAGTCTCTTCATTGAGTGTGGAGTTGAGGTCAGGATGAGGCACGAAGACCCAATTCGGCTTGTACCCGCTGCACCCACGGTTTTCCAAGCTCACCTACGCGGGCGATGCGCTCGGGCGGCTCGATACCGGTACAAGACTCACGTGAGTGTGGATCGGAAGACGAAGCTGATGATCGAGGAGCGCGCGACGGCGGCCAATCTGCATGACAGCCCGATTTTCGACGAGTTGCTCGGCAAACCCAAGAAGCGCGGGCGGGACGTGTGGGTCGACAGCGCGTACTCCAGCGGCGAGCAGGAACAGGACTTGACGCGCCGAGGGTTTTGCAGTCATGTCCATGAACATGCCTATCGGTGCCGGCCGCTCACCGCCAAGCGGCAACGGGTGAAAGATCGGA
>JAJZZR010000125.1 GCA_021797465.1 Pseudomonadota bacterium
AGGCCGCCGAGGACTTCCTCCGACACTTCTCGCGCCTGCACCGCCGGGTCGAGACGCTCTACGAGATGTGCGCGGGCCTTTGGGGGGAGAAACCCCGCGCCCAGTGGCTGGAGTTGATCCGCGCCGATCGGCGCCAGATCGAGGGACTGCTCACGCGCTACGACGGAACGGTGCTGACCGCCGTCAAGGCATGGAACCGAGCGGCCTACGCCGCCGGCATCGCCACACTCCCGACGGGTAGCCCCGTGACGCTGCACGGCGAACCGGCGCTGCCGCCGGCGGCCGGGTCATAGCCCTGGAGCCGAGGGCGGAGCGATAGGCTCCGCCCTCCGTTTCCGCGCCCAGCGCGATCCTCTCCGACGGGTTGCGCACGACAGACGTACGCGCATCCCTGCCGCCGTACTCGCGGATGAGCCGCGCACGGGGTCCGTACGACAGGAGGCGCCGGGGCATCCTGAACAGCGACATCCGCTGTATCATCGAATGCTATAGTATTCTTTACCATGGAGAAGCTGGCGCTCGACTCCTACGTCATGGATGTGCTGATGCCCGATCTGGTGGGGCACGATCACAAGCCGTCGGCGTTCCTCGTATACCTTTTTCTCCTGCACCAGAGCCGGCGCGGCCGACACGAGCGGATCACGGTTAGTCTGCAGACGATCGCCACCCGCACCGGACTGTCGAAATCGAGCGTTCAAAGCGCGATTCGCCACCTGAAGCGCCGCGGATTGCTCGATGCGAAAACGCAGGCGACCGCCACTGCGCCGGTGCGTCGCATCATGCGACCCTGGATCAAGTGAAGCGCTCGTTCGCCCCTATCGGCTGGATTACATTCGCCGCATCGATCTGCGCACTATCCGGCTGCGCGTCCGCCCCGCCACAACGACCCGTCAACGGCTACTGTGTCGCCGCTCATGGCTGTTACCGCGTACTCGCCAGCGCCGTCGGTTACGCGGCCACGGGCACGGCCTCCTGGTACGGCACTGGCGATGCCGGCCGGCCGACCGCGAGCGGTGTGCCATTCGATCCCAATGCCATGCGGATCGCCAACAAGGTGCTGCCGTTCGGCACCTGGGTCAAAATCCGCAATCTGCATAATGGCCGCGAGGCCGTGGCGATGGTCGATGACCGCGGTCCTTTCTACGGCGACCGCATCATCGACGCGACTCCGGCTGTCGCTCGCCAACTGGGCTACTTCCTCGACGGAACGGCACCGGTGCGTATCGAGGCGATACCGCCGGGCGAACTGAGCGCTGCACAGCGTCAGGCGGCGCAGACCGACGAACACGTTGCCGTCGAATATGCGCGGCAGCACCCCCACGGGCTGCTCGCCGAGGCGGGCCACTTCGCGCTGCGGGGCGTCATCGACATCACCTCCACCGGATTTCACCTGGCGGTGGGTGTCGTGTGGGACACGCTCGAAGTCGGCTACGACATCCTGCGCCATCTGTGAAGGGCCGACGGGACGGCATGGGACCTCATGCTGGCGCGGTCCCGCGAAACTCGAGCCGCGCTGCTCCATGGCCGTGGCCCACGTCGCCTACGAACATGCGTTTGCCCCCATGCCGTGGCGGTCCTTCGCCGCGCACTCCTCGGAGCCGCCGTAATTCTTCGGCTTCTTCCCCAAGACCGGCAATCGGGCCGGCGCCGGCCGCCGCGGCACCGATCCGATCCGGACCGGGCCCCGCTACGGTTTGATCTGTCCTCGAATCGCGCCGGCCGGATGCTTGTGCGTGTGCACGTTGAGATACAAATCGCCGTCCAAGTAGGCGCGGTACTGCGCCGGCGTGAGCTTGGCGCCGGCCGGCACGAACCAGGTGTTGTCCCGCCCGCGCTTCAGCCAGATGAGTATCGGCCCGTTCTTGCCTGGCGCGCCCTCGTGTATGTGTACCATAAACGGCTCGATGCCGCGCACGATCACTTTGCCGCTGACGTATCGCTGCGGAGTGACCGTGATCGACGCGTGACCGCTGCCCACAGTGGTCACGGGCGGAGCCTCTTGGGCACCAGTGAGCAAAACGTGCGAGGTGTACGCACTCGCAAGTCCGATGCCGGCTACCAGCAGCATGACTGCCGCGGTCCGCTTCAGGAATGCATGCATGGGACGCTCCTCGTCGTAAAGATTCAGGGCGTCGACCCTAGCACCGTCGCCAGGGCTTCGCCATCGTTCGGACGCAGCGCCCTCCAGCCATCGGCGCCTTACTACCAAGCTCTAGAATACTGCCGTTGTCTGACACCGGAACCGGGGGGGTACACGGCGGTCGCGGAACGTAAGCCGCAGACGGCGGATCGCACCGGCGGGCCCCACTGCCGGCCGGGATGCGGCTCTCGATGCTTCGGCTCGCCGCCACGCACGTCCCCTACATCGGCACGCCGCACCGGGCAAGAACTTCCCGCAGATCCCGCAGCGGCGGAAACACCTCGTTGTTCCAGTCGGCCCCCTGCGCATCGTGCGCGCGCTGCTCGTATTCCACGATTTCCTTGTCCTCGAGAAAGATCCGCTCGGTGAACCACGTGACGAACGGCCAGAGCAAATGGATCAGGCCCGGCACCGGCGGCTTCTTCACGGACAGAAAGCCGAAGGTGCGGTTCGTGCGGTGCTCGGCATCAATCGGCGTGTAGCACAGCCACACGTCCAGCACCGGGTCCTGAGTCTCATGGATATCGCGACCAACCCAGACCTTCAGGCTCTGGGAGGGATAATCGGTACGGATGCGCATGTGGTCGCGAAAATCCTCGCGCTTTTCGCTGCGCTTGCGCATCATGTTGACGATCACCTGTTCGCCCACGCTCGACTTACCCTCGGTGCGGCTGAAGCTGTATTCGACTTGCGCCCAGTCCTCCCCGTGCTGCCGACCCAGGCAGCTGGCGCGGATCGAGCCCATCTGCTTGCGGTGCAGGAACTGATGATTCATGTCGAACAGGTTCTCGTGCATGAACGTGTAGTGGCAGTTCACCTCTCGATTGAGCCGACGGGTCTTGTATCCTCTACGGCCCGCCGCGCCGAGCGTGGCGGGCAGCCGCGCCTGCGCCAGGGCCGGATTACCGGGGAACACCAGAATCAAGCCGTCCATCTCGCGGACCGGGTAGCTGTGCACGCCGTTGGGCCTGCGCTCCTTGCCGAGGTACGGCACATCCACGCATTTCCCGGCGCAGTCGTATGCCCAGCCGTGATAGTGACACTTCAGCTGATCGCCGCGCACGACGCCCAGATGCAGAGGAACCTGCCGGTGCGCGCAGCGGTCCTCGAGCGCGAAGACATTGCCGCTCGCGCCGCGATACAACGCGATCGGCTCGCCGGCGAAATGGCGCCCAATGATCCGCCCCGGACGCACCTCATCGGACCATGCGAGCGGATACCAATAATCCGGATTCGCGGCCGATCGCCTGAGATCCTCCGTTTCCGCCCGGCCAGTGGAAGTCATCGTCGCCTGATCATTCGGCATCTACCGCCCCTCAACTTGTTGTAAATAAAAAGACAGTTTACCCTCTTGGCCAGACTGCGGCGAGAATCGCCGTGCGACCCGGCGTCCGAGGAGAACGCACCGCCTGAAAACGCAACGAAATCCGGCGCTTGAGGCCTGAGTGAGCCCGCCCCGGCTGATTGTGGCGCCCCCGCCCTATGCGTAGCAGAATCTCTTCGCTCGATTTCATACTGCGAATTCTGGCGATCACGGTGGGAGCGTTTGTTCTTTTCGGATCGCTCGACGCCGCGCTGGGGCACGAAGTCGCAACGTACGCCGTGCAGTGCGTCGTTCTCGTCTACGTGTGGTCGTTGGTCGGCCAATCGCTGCGCAATCCCCGACAGCTCGTATTGCTTCGGGGCATCCGGCCGCGACACGTCCTGCAGGCGCTGCTGGTCCTGGTGGCGGCGCTGAGCGCGGTCATTGCGCTGCTGATTCCGCACACCTTCCTGCGGTGGGGATGGTGGGACTCCCTCGGGGGAAACGGCAGCGTAATCCTCGGCCAAGCCACCGGAGCGGCCTCGCTCCTGTCGCGCGTCGTGCTGCCGGCGCTGATCGTCGTCGCGCTGCTGCTGTGCCTGTGCGGTTTCGCGTTGCGCGAGGAACGTATGTTCAGGCGCGGAGACGAACGGCGGCACCTGGGCAACCGCCTCTGGCGCTCGCTGCTGTTCGGTCTCGCCCATCTCGTCATGGGCATTCCGCTCGGCGCGGCCATCGGACTCGGCGTCGGGGGCTTCGGGTTCAGCCAAGTGTATCTGAGCCGCTGGCGCGAGAGCCGCTCTCGCTACCAGAGCGTGCTCGACTCCACCAGAGTCCATGTCGTCTACAACCTGATCCTCATCGGTCTGGTCATCGTGCTGCTGGTCGCAGCGAGCCGGACAAGTCCGGGCGCAGGGACGACCTGAGCGCGGATCGGCGCGGCAACCCTCCGCGCTCTGCCGCGCTCAACCGGTGTGAGCGCTCAAACGGTTCCCAGCTCGATGTGCTCGACGACGAACTCGGCGCCAGGAACACTGCGCTGGCGCGTGCGGAAGTCGCTGTACAAGGAGATGGCGTCGGCACCGGCGCGCCGAACCTCTTTCGGGACCTTGGGAACGCGCTTGCGCGCCGCCAGGCGCGATTCCACGATCCCCGTATCCTCCAGGGTGATCTCGACTTTTGTCACTGTTCCGAGCATCTGCGTCACTCGCCTCCGCGTTGATCCGCTCCCGAGGCATCGAACCTTCTGGGGTTCGATCGCCGCACCGGTGTGCTAGCGGCCCGAAGCGGAGTGACTTGAACTTCATGGCCGTAAATCAGCACGCGCTCCCCGTCGCGGCAACTGCGTGCCGCGGCGGCGGCCGGATCTTGCCGCCCCGGCGCCGCGCCCGGCAGCTCCGCCGCTCCTCAGGCCGCGTGCACGGAGCGAGTGAGCCGCTGCGGCCCTTACGCCATCAGGGGATTGCGCGGGGGCCGAGCCGCCACCTCTGGAGACGGGCCAGCGGCATCCGCCCAGTATTCCGGCGACGCGATCCAGCCGCGCCAGAGCGCTTCAGCGGCGGAGACTCCGCGCCCAAAGCCGCGTCGCAGCTCACGCCGACGCCCCAACGCGCGCGCGTATGCCGGGTCGTACAGATCCGACAGGTCGTTCTCGTACTCTTGCAGTGCGTTGCCGTGCCCGGCGAGCCAGCTCGCGACCGCTCGCCCGGCCAAGACTCCGGAATACACCGCGGCCTCGATGCCGGCGCCCGTCACGGGATGGGTCAGACCGGCTGCATCGCCGGCCAACAATGCGGATACGGCGCCGAGCGCTCCGATGGCGCGCAGCCGACCGCCAACCGGGATCAATCCCCCCGTCGTCGACGACGGAGGCGCCGCCTGCACTCTCGCCTCCGCGGCGAGACGGGCGTGCAGATCCCGCAACAGCGACTTGAGTCGATCACGGCGGTGAAAATCGACGCCGACCCCGAGGTTCGCGGCGCTTCCCTTGGGGAACAGCCATGCGTACCCGCCTGGATAGGCTGAACTGAGAAAGATGTCCGTGGCCTCGTAGGGTTGGCGCAGGCCCACGGTGAACTGTCGAGCCGCCACGAGCTGCCGATTCGATTGGCCGATCGCCGCACCTACCCGCGACCGGGGTCCGTCTGCGCCGACCAACGCGCGCGGGCGGATGAACTCGCCGCTCGAGAGACGCACACCCCCATCGGCGCGGACCTCGCACACCGCCACGCCCAGCCGGATATGTGCCCCTGCGGCAGCCGCCCGGCGCGCCAGCGCCTGATCAAACGCGCTGCGGCAGATCATGCGGCCCCGAAAGTCCTCGCTCACCCGCGGCCGCTCCGCCTGCACCGCCGTGACCATGCGCACGATCCGCTGCGTCGCGATCCCCTCCCAGGAGAAGTCCTCGATGCTGAATGCGCTCGACACGAACTCGGCGCATTGGACCGGCTCACCGATGCGCCGGCGCCGGTCCACCGCGAGCACTCGGCAACCCGCCGACGCCGCCGCGGCGGCGGCGCTGGCGCCCGCCGGACCGAGCCCAACGACCATCAGATCCGGCCGCTCCTCAGGCGGTGCGCCCGGGGCGGCTCGATCCGCCGCAGGCGCATCGGCCGGAAACATGAGGGCCTCGCGATCGGTCAGCGGCGCTTGGGGCAGAACTGTTGGTGCAGTGTCTTCATCAGCGCGGCCACCTCCTTGCTCGCCAGAACGTAGTAGACCGACTGGCCGCGACGATGAGCCTCGACGACATGATGGTCGCGCAGCAGCGAAAGATGCTGCGAAACGGCTGATTGGCTGACGCCGACGCTCGACTGCAGCTGGTTCACCGACTTCGCGCCCTCGGCCAATTGACACACCAGCAGCAGCCGCACCCCGTTGGCGATGACCTTGAGCACGTCGCTGGCCCGTTCCGCGTTGGCCTGCAACTCAGTCAACTCCCGGGGACGCAAAGTACCCGCGAGCTTCGCGGCGACCGGCGCGGACTTGGCTCGCCCCGTCATCCGCCGCACCCCGCAAAGCCGTCGGCGATCATCTTCGCCTCGTAGGGGCCAGCGACGTCGACTCCCGCCACCAGCGTCGGCCTGACCGTGTTCCAATCGAGCGGCTTGATCACCAGCAGCCAGCCCTTCTCATAAGGATCCTCGTTGGCAATCGCAGGGGTGGCCACCATCGCCTCGTTGACCGTGGCCACGGTGCCGGCGCAAGCCAGCTTTGCCGGTCCCACCCACTTGCCCGACTCCACGGTCGCGCAGGACTTGCCGGCCTTGACCTCCTTGCCGACGGCTTTGGGCGTATAGGCCACCAGCCGCCCGGCCATCGCCGTCGCAACGGCGGTCATGCCCACCTTGACGCTGCCGTCGTCGAGCTCCTGGTACCAGATGTGGTTCGGCACGTCGTACAGCAAGTAGTCCGGCAGATTGCACCCGCGCACCTTGGCCATATCGATTCCCCTATTTTCAACCCCGCACTCACTCCGCCGCAGTGCGCAGCGGACGCGATGCGCAGCAGAACTCACCGAGGCGCTCCATTTGCAACTTACCGGCGACGAACAGGTACAGATGGTTCGCCAGCCTCGCCATCATCAGCGCTCGGGCGCCGCCGCGGGCATCACCCGGCTCCAATGTTAGCAGATTGTAATGATAGACCAGCTCGCGGCAGCTCTCGCGGCAGGCATTGAAGCTCGG
>JAJZZR010000392.1 GCA_021797465.1 Pseudomonadota bacterium
GGTGTTCGATACCAGCCTTTCCGAGGAGGGCATCATCGGCCGCGCCGTGGGGCTGGCGCTGGCGGGACTGCTGCCGGTGCCGGAGATCCAGTTCCGCAAGTACGCTGATCCGGCCACCGAGCAGCTGAATGACTGCGGCACGATGCGCTGGCGGACAGCCAACCGATTCGCGGCGCCCATGGTCGTGCGCATGCCCGTGGGCTTTCTCAAGTGCGGCGATCCGTGGCACAGCCAAACCAACGAGGTCGCCTGGGTGCACGGAATCGGCTGGCGCGTGGCCGTGCCGTCGAATGCCGAGGATGCGGTCGGATTGCTGCGCGCGGCGCTGCGCGGCAACGAGCCGACGTTGTTTCTCGAGCACCGCATGCTCCTCGATGGCGCCTGGGCACGCCGGCCATACCCCGGTGATGCCTACCTGCTGCCGTTCGGCCAGGCGCATCGGGTGCGCGAGGGCTCGGAGCTGACCGTCGTGACCTGGGGAGCGATGCTCGAGCGCTGCGAGCTCGCCGCCGATGCCTCGGGCGTGCGGGTGGAGATTCTCGATCTGCGCACGCTCTCGCCGTGGGATCGCGCTGCGGTGCTCGAGTCGGTGCGCAAGACGCGCCGCTGTCTGATCGTGCACGAGGACACGCTGAGCGCCGGGTTCGGCGCGGAGGTCGCCGCGACGCTGGCCCGTGAGGCATTCTTCAGCCTGGATGCCCCGATCGAGCGGCTGACGATGCCCGACATCCCGAGCCCGCACAACCCGCTGTTGCTGACGGCGGTGGTGCCGGGCGTCGAGTCGATCACGCGCGCCATCCGGGCGCTGGCGAGCGTGTAGCCATGTCCGAACCGTCCGTCGAGGTGCGCGCGCCGGCGGAGCAGGCGGAGGGCACCCGCTCGCAGGTGCTGCGCTGGCTGAAGGCGCTCGGGGAACCGGTGAGCGAGCACGAGCCGCTCATCGAGCTGGAAACCGATAAGGTGACCGTGGAAGTGGCCGCGCCGGCTTCGGGCGTGCTCAGCGAGATCCTCAAGGCCGAGCGAGACGAGGTGGCTCCGGGGGCGCTGCTGGGCCGCATTGCGCCGGCCGACCATCAGGCGCGGCACTCGGATGAGCCGGCGGTCGCCGCGGGGCCGAGCATGGCGCCGGGAGCGGCAGGCCCGAGCGCACCGGCCGCGGCCCCGGGTGCCGATCCGACCCGGGTGAGTCCGGCGGTGCGGCGGTTGCTCGCCGAGCGCGGCCTGACGGCCGCGCAGGTCCGCGGCACCGGTTCCGACGGGCGGATCACCGTGGACGATGTGTTGGGACAGCCGAGCTCACCGGCCGGTATGCCGGCGGAAGGCGAGGTCGTCGCGCGGGGCGAGCGGCTCGCGGTCGGTGGTCCCGGCGTGCGGCGAGTGCCGCACAGCGCGGTGCGCATGCGCATCGCCGCGCGCATGGTCGAGAGTCTCCTGCGCACCGCGCCGCACGTGACGACCGTGTTCGAGGTCGATCTTGCGGCGGTGCTGGAGCATCGCCGGCGCCATCGCGAGGCGTTGGCGGAGCGCGGCATATCGCTGACTCTCACGGCCTATTTCGTGCGCGCGGCCGTGGAGGCCATCAAGGCGGTGCCGGAAGCCAACAGTCGCTGGACCGATGAGGCCCTCGAGGTTTACGAGGGCGTCAATTTCGGCATAGGGACGGCGGCGCCCGACGGGCTCGTCGTGCCGGTGCTGCGGTCTGCCGAGACGCTTGATCTGGAGCAGACCGCGCGCGGCATCGAGGAGTTGGTACGCCGCGCGCGCGCGGACGGCCTGAGGCCCGAGGACGTGCGCGGCGGCACATTCACACTGTCCAACCATGGTGTCAGCGGCAGCCTGTTTGCGACGCCGATCATCCTGCCGCGCGGACAGGCCGCGATTCTGGGCGTCGGGAAGCTGCAGAAGCGCGCCGTGGTCATGGAAGGTCCGGACGAGGATCGCATCGAGATCCGGCCGCGCTGCTATGCCACCCTGACCATCGACCATCGTGTCATGGACGGGGAACGGGCGAACCGGTTCATGCAGGTCCTCACCGAGCGCCTGTCGCGCTGGACGGATTGAGATTCCGCGCCTGCCGGGCGGGAACGGGGCGCAGTGGGGCGCAGTGGGGTGGGGCGGACATCTAGTGACGGGGCCGGCTTGGAGCGCTACCATTCGCGCAGTGCTCCACCGGAGGACACCTGCATGAGCGAGGGCGCCAGCACGATGCCCAGCGCGCCGAGCGATGACTCCGAACCGGATCTGGCTCGACGACGCATGCTCATCGCGGCGACCGCGGCAGTGGGTGCCGTCGGGGTTGCGCTTGCCGCGACACCGTTCGTCGAGTCGCTCGAGCCGAATGCGACCGCGCGCGCCCTCGGTGCGCCGGTCGCCATCGACATCTCGAAACTGAAGCCCAGGCAAATGGTGATCGCCTCCTGGCGGCGGCGGCCGATCTTCGTGCTGCGCCGCACCGAGGCGGAGCTTAAAGCCCTGCCGACGCTCAACGGGCAATTGAAGGACCCGCTCTCCCGGCAGGACCAGCAGCCGGCCAACTTGCCGGGTTGGAACCCGATTCAACGCTCCATCATTCCGGAGTATCTGGTCGTGGTGGGCATCTGCACGCACCTCGGCTGCATGCCCAAGCTGCACGCGCAGATCGGCGATCCGCTGCTCGGGGCCAGCTGGCCGGGCGGGTATTACTGTCCCTGTCACGGCTCGCGCTACGACCTCGCCGGTCGCGTCATGGACGGATCCCCGGCGCCGCTGAATCTGCCCGTGCCGCCGCACTATTACAAGGACGCCAACACCATCGTGACCGGCGAGCTGTCCAACGGCACGGAGCAGAGCTGGGAGCCCAACACCTGGTAGCGGACCGGACTTAGCGGATCAGCCCGCCGAATCGGGCCCGCGCCTCGGGGCTGGCCGGCGGCAGGGGACCGCGCAGCGTCGCGCCGTACTCGCTCAGGTGCTGCTCGGCCGCGGCGAACACCTCGGTATACAGCCGGGCGCACAAGGCGTAAGCCTGGATTCCGATCCAATTCTCCGGCAGCAGGGCCGGCGGCAGCAGCGGGTCGCGCAGATGGATCTTGCGGTATTCGTGAATCAATAACGTGCGCACCACGAAGGCCGATTGCGGCGAGACCGCGCGCAGGTCCCGCGCCGCTCCGATCGGCGCGAAGCTGTCGCGGAACTTGCGGTAGCGGCGCGCGACCTGGTCGAGATCCCATGCCAGGCTCACGCAGCGGCGGTCGGCCTGGGGGCTCTCGCCGCGGCACTCGAACAGCCAGCCCCCCGCCTCGGCCCAGCCGCGCATCCCGAGCCATGCGCGCGTTTGCTCGCAGGTGAGCGCCGGATGGGCGTAGAGCCCGGCGGTGATCTGCCCGAAGCCGAGCCAGCGCAGCGCCTCGCGCAGCCCGGTGCGGGCGGGGTGTCCCGGCTCCAGCGCCAGCAGCGTCCAGCGCCCGTCCCACTCGCTTGGATTGGGGGCGTAGATGCGCGCAGTCGCCTCGGCGAATACGGCGCGCCCGGTATCGGTGAGACGGTATTCGCTGCGCCGCCCCTCCCGGGCCGCGACCAGCCAATTGTCGGCCGCGAGCCGCGCCACCGCGGTGCGTACCAGTCGCTCGGCCAGCCCGAAGGGTCCGGCCAGCCGAATCAGGCTCCCCAGCGTGATGCGCCCGCCGCGCAGGGTGATCGCGTCACCGAAGATCGTCATCAGCAGCGAACCGCTGCGCAGCGGGCGCTGCGCGCGGAAACGGCGCCGGAGCGCCTCGATGGCGGGCTGCGCGCCGTGGGTCGAGTCCATGTGCCGCCGGAGGTCTCAAGGAGACGGGATGCGCGCATTCTGCCACGAATCCGCTTGACACAAAAAAGAGACCGCCTATAGTTTTTTCGTATCACGTTGTACCCGGCTTCGGCATGTACACGCAAGCATTGGATTCAGCAGGCTCCACTGCACCCCAGGGCGACGCCGATGAGGACGGGCGTCTGGAGAGGTTTCAGGCGCGCATCGACCGCGACGAGAAGATCGAGCCGAAGGATTGGATGCCGCAGGAATACCGGCAGACGCTCATCCGCCAGATCGCGCAGCATGCCCATTCGGAAATCGTCGGCATGCTGCCGGAGGGCAACTGGATCACCCGCGCGCCGTCGCTGCGCCGCAAAGTGGTGCTGATCGCCAAGGTGCAGGACGAGGGCGGCCACGGAATGTATCTGTACAGCGCCGCCGAGACGCTCGGCGTCTCGCGCGCAGCGCTGATCGAGCAGCTGCTCTCGGGGCGTGCGAAGTACTCGAGCATCTTCAATTATCCAACACTCACCTGGGCGGACATCGGGGCGATCGGCTGGCTGGTCGACGGCGCGGCGATCATGAATCAGATCCCGCTGTGCCGCTGCTCGTACGGGCCGTATGCGCGCGCCATGGTGCGCATCTGCAAGGAGGAGAGTTTCCACCAACGCCAAGGCTATGAGCTGATGCTCACGCTCGCGCGCGGCAGCGCAGCGCAGCGCGCCATGGCGCAAGATGCGCTGAACCGCTGGTGGTGGCCGTCGTTGATGATGTTCGGGCCGAGCGATGCGCACTCGGTGCATACGGCGCAATCGATGCGCTGGAAGATCAAGCGGTTCAGCAACGATGAGCTGCGGCAGAAATTCATCTCCGCGACGGTGCCGCAGGTCCAGTACCTGGGGTTGACCATACCTGATCCCGAGCTGCGCTGGGACGAGGCGGCGCAGCACTACCGCGTCGGAGCGATCAACTGGAGCGAGTTTCACGCGGTGCTCAAGGGCGACGGCCCCTGCAACCGCGAGCGGCTGGCGGCGCGGCGCGAAGCGCACGAGGCCGGCCGCTGGGTGCGCGAGGCGGCGGCGGCGTATGCCGAGAAGCACGGCGCCGGCGCGGTGCCGGCGCGGACCGGCTGAGGAGGATGGAACATGAACGAGGACTGGGTGTTGTACGAGGTGTTCATCCGTTCACGCTGCGGGCTGGAGCACAAACACGTCGGGAGCCTGCACGCCGCCGATGCGCGCATGGCGATCGAGCATGCGCGCGACACCTACACCCGCCGCCAGGAGGGGGTGAGCCTGTGGGTCGTGCGCTCGAGCGAGATCGTCGCCTCCGATCCCGAGGAGGCCGATGCGCTGTTCGAGCCGGCGCGCGACAAGATCTATCGGCATCCGACGTTCTACGCGATCCCGGACGAGGTCAAGAACCTATGAGCACGGCGATCGCCGCCGAGCGTCCGCAAGCCACCGCCGAGGAGCGCTGCGAGTACACGCTGCGCCTCGCCGACACCAGCCTGGTGGCCGGCCAGCGCCTCGCCGAGTGGCTGGGGCGCGGGCCGACGCTCGAGGAGGATCTGGCGCTCGGCAACATCGCGCTCGACCTGATCGGCCAGGCGCGCCTGCTGCTGGTGCTGGCCGGCCGTAGCGAGGGGCGCGGCCGCGACGAGGACGCGCTCGCCTTCTGGCGCGATGCCGCGCAGTTCCGCAACGTCTCGCTCGCCGAGCAGCCGAACGGGGACTTCGGCCGCACCATCGTGCGCCAGTGTCTGCTCGATGCATGGCAACTCGAGACGTACGAGAGCCTGGTCGGCTCGGCCGACACCGAGCTCGCCGACATCGCCAACAAGGCCGCCAAGGAATGCCGGTACCACTGGCGCTACAGCGCCGGTTGGCTGGTGCGCCTCGGGGATGGGACCGAGGAGAGTCACCGGCGCGTGAGCGAGGCGCTGGGGGATCTGTGGCGCTTCACAGATGAGCTGCTCACGCCCGATGCGCTCGATGCGCGCATGGCCGAATGCGGCATCGCGCCGCCGGCGGCGGCGATCCGCGAGCGCTGGGAGCAGCGCGTAGCCGGCGTGCTGCAGGAGGCGAAGCTGGCGCGCCCGGCGCATCAGCACTATCCCTGGCACGGCAAGCGCGGCGTGCACACCGAGGCGCTGGGTCATCTGCTCGCGACCCTGCAACAACTGCCGCGCGCCCATCCCGGAGTGTCGTGGTGAGCGCGCAGGCGGCCGATGCGGCGCCGAGGCGCGAGCGCATCTGGCGCACCCTCCAGTCGGTGATGGACCCGGAGATTCCGGTGGTCAATGTCGTCGAGCTCGGCATCGTGCGGCACGTACGCACGGGTGAGGACGGCCGTATGCGCGTGGGCCTTACTCCGACCTACTCGGGGTGTCCGGCCACGGAAGCCATCGAACGGGCGGTTCGCGCCGCGTTGAATCACGCGGGATTGGATGACGTGGCGCTGGAGACGGTGCTGTGGCCAGCCTGGTCGAGCGAGTGGCTGAGCGAGTCGGGCCGGCGCAAGCTCGAGGCATTCGGCATCGCGATCGAGCCCCGAGCGGGCGGGGCGCCGGCCTGTCCGCGCTGCGCCAGCGGCAACGTCGAGCGTGTCGCGGAATTCAGCTCCACGCCCTGTAAGGCGCATTATCGCTGCCGGACGTGCCTCGAGCCGTTCGATACGTTCAAGTGCCTTTGAGATGCTGAGATTTCACAGGCTGCGCGTCATCGAGGTGCGCCCCGAAGCCGAGGATGCCGTCGCCGTCGCGCTCGAAGTGCCCGCGCAGCTGCGCGGCGAATATCGCGGGGCGCCCGGCCAACACGTCGTGCTGCGCGCGATGGACGGGGAAGGGGAGCTGCGCCGCACCTATTCGCTCACCAACGCGCCGGGATCGCAGTCGCTGCGGATCCTGGTGCGCACGCAGCCGCAGGGGCGCATGTCGCAATGGCTGGCGGGCCTGGCGCCCGGGACGCAGATCGAGGTGCTGCCGCCGAACGGCAGCTTCACACCACGCGCCGACTCGCTCGATCGTGGCCTGCGCCTCGCATTCGCCGCCGGCAGCGGCATCACGCCGGTGCTGTCGGTGACGCGCGCCGTGCTGGCCGGCGGCGGCGCCATGATGGTCTTTTACGGCAACCGCGGCACCGCGCGCGCCATGGGGCTCGAGGCGCTGCAGGAACTGAAGGACCGCTACCCCCAACGGCTGTCGCTGCATTTCATCATGAGCCGCGAGCCGCAGGAAGTCGCTCTTTACAACGGGCGGCTCGACGCCGCGAAGGTCCGCGAGGTGGCCGGCGCGTTCTTCGAGCCGCGGCGGATCCTCGAGGCGTTCGTCTGCGGTCCGGGCGACATGG
>JAJZZR010000340.1 GCA_021797465.1 Pseudomonadota bacterium
GGCGGCGGCGCGGCTACGCCGGTGCCTCAATCGCGCGTTCTGCACCCTCCGGCCCGCGCGTACTTTTCCTTCCCCTGTCCGTATGCCGACTGCGACGGCCGGTTCGAGCTCGCCGCGGCCGTGCATGCGGTAGTGGAGGATCCGTCACATCGGATCGAAGGCGTGCTCGAATGCGCCGGCTCGCGGGTGAGCGAATTCAGGTCCAAGCCGCTGTGTCAGTTGCGCCTATGCTTTACGCTCACGGCGGTGTGCTCACCGCCCCACTGAGCGTCGCTACTTGCGCCGGCCTGGGAGCGGCGTGCGCGCCGCTTGCGGTCGGGTAAAGTCGATCACGAAGCGATCTCCATCGAATTCCACGATCCTTCCGGTCAGATCAGGGCGGACATGATAGCTCCCGCCCTTGCCGGTTTTCTCGCCGTCCGGGAATGTGACGATCATCCTGACCGGAAGACTCGCATCACGCGCGCGCGTCAGGTGCTCACTGAGTGCAGTGACGACCTTGGAGTTGGCCTCCACGGCGGAAAGGCTGGTCTCGTAGCGCAATATCCCGCGGGCGGGGTGGCCGAAGTGCGCCGGCAGGCAATTGAGTACCATAGCGCCGTCTGCCGCCATGGCGGAGAGGCTGCTCAATCGACTCGCCGGTTCGGCGCCGAACCGGCGGAAGGCATCGATCAGGGTAAGGTTCATCACTCTTTTCGGTTCCTGCGTTCGGATACGTTAGGAGATAGGCGGGCTCTCGCCCTCGTACTGCCAGATCTTGACGCGTGCGCGATGCAATTTTACGGACTGGGGCGTGACGTCTGGCGAGAAGTCGACCTCGTACGATGCCCGCGCGGAAGTGCTACGCTCGCCGCAGCCGTCGCACAAACACCCGCCAGCGTACTCGTCCTGGCGCCGCCACGCTTCATGATGAGGCAGGACGCGCTGCCGCAGGCGCTCGCGAATGCCAAGCGTCGCCGCAATACTGGTCATGTTGGCTCCGCTTCGTCGCGCCGGCATCTCGCGCTCAACGCGCCGGACCAGCATGCGCGCCCGGCAGAGCGAGCGCAAGTGATGGCGGATTTTCATTCGCGGCAGGAGCGACGAAAGTTCGGCGGTTTGCGACGGAATCCTGTACTCTATGACACGGTTTGCGTCGTTTCGGCTAGTCTGCCTTGGCGCCGTGCGCCGTCTCCCGGCGCGTCGTCCGGTCAATGTCTGCCGCCTCGCAGAGCTCCGCGAACCGGGAGGCAGGATGCACCTCCCGCCTCATTCCGCGCCCTTTCATGAGTATTCCGCGTTGACGAAATTATTCGTTGGAAATCTGCCGTTCACGGAAACCGACAAGACCGTACGCGCCCTGTTTTCCGAGCACGGTACTGTCGAGAAGGTCACTTTGATTACGGACCGCGAGACCGGCCGCCCGCTCGGCTTCGGTTCCGTGGAGATGTTGAACGATGATGCGTCTCGGGCGACGCAGGCGCTCAACGGCGCCGACTTCGATGGCCGCTCTCGCAAGGTGAACGACGCACAGGACCGCGAACGGACCGGTGGTAGTGGCAGCCGCCACGGCGGCTCGCGTCGTTATTGACTCCTTGGCGATCAGCGCCGCTCCCGACCGCTATAGGTGGGAGGGGCAAACTGACTGTCGCCCTTGGCTCAGCGGAGCGACAGTCCAGTTGACCGGACATCAAGGTCGGAGTCGCCGCGGCTTCGGTCGGAGTCCCGGAATCCGGCACTCGTCTGCTGCGCTCTGGCTTACCCTGCTCCAATGGGCACTCCGATGATCGCGTCTGACTTCACGATTTCTCTGCGTATCGGCCATCCTACGATCGACCGAGCTAAGATCTCCGCGGCGCCGCCCGGATTCCCTGACATTGCTCGGCCGGGCGCACTTGGCGCCCGTAGTCGACATTCATCCCCATTTACCGCGCAAGGCGCCGGTGTCGAGAGCGAACTGACGCGGGCGCCGGTCAGCGCACCACGGACCTCATCGGAATGAGCGAAACCAGAATTACCTCCGCGCAAGCGCTTGTGGCCGACTCCGCCGCACTCGTGCGGCTGCTGGAAGACGTGCCGGATGCCGGCGAGATTTGCGTTGAACTATCAAAACCCTACTTTACACGGCGCTGGCGGCACTCGGACCGGCACAGCTTCTGGATCGTGAGCGACGGCACGAGGGCCGTGTGCCACACTCTTACAGGTCTCGAGCTCGATGAGGTGATTGCACTCTGGCTCAGCTTCGATGATTACCGGCGTCGGCCAGGGTTCACGCTGTCGGCAAGCTCGCTCGGTAGGATCATCGAGACAGAGCTGGGTCTGACAGTCGAGCTCGGCGAATGATCACGCTTATCGTGCCGTTGAGCTTCAACTCAGATAGTTTGCCGAGGGTTTTGGGTGTCTAGTGAAAGAGGGCTGGTACTCGGGGAGTGTCGATGACCAAGGTGATTCGTAACGAGATTACCGATCTTCGCGGCGTATCCCGCATGGTAGTCGATGCGATCGCCGGCGGTACGGGGCTGGTGGAGGCGATTCATATAAATATCGCGAAGAAACCGACGCGGCTTGCGGGCGCAATCGCAGGCGGCGCGTTGAGTGGTGCTACCGCGATGGTCTACAGGAGCATTCGCGGCATCACGCGTGCAGTCGGCGGAGGCATCGAGCTTGCGCTGGACTCCGTCGCGCCCGCGCGGGGCCATATCGAGTCTTCCCCCGCGCGCGAAGCCGTGATTTCGGCGCTGAACGGCGTTCTGGGCGATTATCTTGCGGAGACCGGTAATCCGCTGGCAGTGACGATGCATCTGCGCCGCGAGGGGAAGCCGCTGGAGCTTACGCGCGACGGGCTCGCAGCTGGGATTCGAATGCCGAGCTCCAAAGTGCTCATACTGGTGCACGGGCTTTGCCGCAGCGATCGAGGCTGGACGCGCGAAGGGCATAACCACGGCGCCGAACTCGCCCGCGATCGCTCCGGCACAGTGGCATATCTACACTACAACACGGGTCTGCATATCGCGACCAACGGACGAGCGTTCGCGCGGATGCTCGAAGAAATGGTTGCCGCCTGGCCGGTTCCACTGAGCGAAGTGTCCATTCTTGCGCACAGCATGGGCGGTCTTGTGGCGCGCAGTGCCTGCCATCATGCGTCGGCGGCGGGTCACGCGTGGCTCCGAAAACTGCGCAAACTGGTTTTTCTCGGCACACCGCATCACGGCGTTCCGCTCGAGCGTGCCGGCCATTGGTTCGAGCTGCTCTTGGAAAAGACACCCTGCACCGCACCGTTCACGGTTCTGGGGAGGATGCGCAGCGCGGGTATCATGGATCTGCGTCACGGATGCGTGCTCGAGGAGAACTGGAAGGGGCGCGGCAGCTCTGCGGACCGCGGCGACTCGTGCCGCTCCCTGCCGCTTCCGAGGCACGTACAGTGTTACACAATCGCCGCAATGATCGGTAATGCACCGGCACGTCACCGAGATCAGTTGATCGGCGACGGGCTCGTTCCCGTTGCAAGCGCGCTCGGGCACCATCCTGATTCGTGGCGCAGGTTGTCTTTTCCTCGATCGCACCAGTGGACAGCCACGGGCACGAGCCATCTGGGCTTACTGTGCTCCGGTCAGGTATACGAGCGGATTTACGGCTGGCTCGAGGAGTGACACACAGGCCCCCGGGGTCGTGATAAGAAAGTCGCAGGGGGCAAGACAGCGGATCGTGCGGTTGCGGAGGTCCGCCGCCCGCCGAGCCGTGCAGGCATGTGGTGTTTCACTTGCGGCGGCAAGGTTCGGGTATTCGTCCGGCATGCCCGAGGGCGTCAGCCGTAGCAGCGCGGGAACCATCAACAGGTCGCCCGCGATGTGGAACACCATGGCGCCCGAGTCGAACAGGGCGAGATGGCTTCTTCATAGGTGGGAATCTGCCCGAACGGATGCAGCGCCAGATGCGGCGGTTCCTTCATCGCGTTGAATGAGACAAGACGGACGGCATAAGGCTGGCCCGCTTCTTCGAGCGCCCGGCCACCGCCGGGGTGGCCCCAGTATAGGGCGCCGGCCGCAGTAGGGAAGGTGGCGGGCCGGAGCCTGCCCGCTTACGTGCCCCCAGGCGGCGGGTGCGGCATCGCCGGTACTGCCGCGTGGTTGGCGTGATCGTCTGATCCGGATCAGCAATCCGAATACCGTTGGCATCACCGGCCTCTGTCTTGAGATTCACGACTTAGCAATATCGAAGTACGTTGCGGGCCGCGAGAAGGACCTTGAATTTACTCGCGAACTTGCGAAACATCGCCTGACGGCCCAGGCGACACTAATCGAGCGATTGAGCCAGACGAAGGTTTCGGCTGAGATGCGTATCTTGGTCCGCGCCCGAATTCATCGCGATTTCACAAGAGCGGCACGTGGTGCATCCAAGGAATAGGTGCTGCTCTGTCCGCAGCTATCGCCTGGGGGTGCTTCGGAAAGTCAGCTGTGTCTCGCGCCGAGGACGACGACTCGCCCGGCTCGGCGCGCTCTTATAGAAGGGCAGGATTGGCGGAGCAGCGACCAGTGACGCTGGCGCGACGCTTTGGCATCACGTCGGCAGCTCGTTTTGATCTTCCAGCAGAAATCCAAACAGGTGGCGCGTGTCGGCCAATTGCGGTCTATGTTTGTGCTGCAAGCGGCCTAGAATTTGATACAGTGCGAAAGATCAACCCCATAGACCGGAAGTGAACCATATGGGCAGGCCACCTTCCCGTGCAATGCCACAACTGCGGAGTTTTCGGTCATCAAATGAACTTCGTGCATGGATGACTAGGGAGCACGCCCGAGCCCGTAGTCTGTTCCTGCGAATTTACAAGAAGGACTCTGGTGTTCCATCGGTTACATATGCCGAGGCGCTAGACCAGGCGCTGTGTTTCGGTTGGATAGATGGGCAAAAGCTGCCGTTTGACTCAATCTCTTGGATACAAAAATTCACCCCACGCAGGGCAAAAAGCGGTTGGTCCAAGCTAAACGTTGCGCATGTGGATCGGCTTATCCAGGGGGGGCAAATGATGCCTGCTGGTCTCAAAGAAATAGAAGCAGCCAAAGCCGACGGGCGCTGGGCTACTGCGTACGATTCTCCGGCTAACGCAACGGTGTCTCCAGAATTTGTCAAGGCGCTCGCACGTAATGCCAAGGCAAATCGGTTTTACGCGACACTTAACAAGGCTAATCTGTATGCAATTGCATATAGATTGCAAACCGCAAAACGCCCAGAGACAAAGATCAAGCGCACAAATCTGATTATCGACATGCTCGCGCGCGGCGAGAAATTTCACTGACCGACCAGGTCCATGCTTCGAGGCACTGATATTCGCCGCCTCCGTCCATGACCGCTTATCTCGAGCCGCCTCCCGTGTGAGGGAACCGAACGGAGGGCCGCTTCGGGTCAACTCCGGCCTGTCGGCGGGTGACGTAATGGCGTGGGAGCGAGTCTAGGATCGGAGAGCTGGGTCGGGGAAGCCCTGACCACGGACGAAAGTCGCTTCGCGTCTGGACGAGATGACGAAGGGAGCAGGGTAGTGGGGTGAGGTTGCACTCGCTCCATTGAGTCGGCCGAGCGCTGGGCTTACGGGGAGCAGCTGAAACGTAAGCCTGAGAAATGGTAGCGGGGGCAGGATTCGGCACTTACTTGCACGGCTGCCCCGGCGCTCAGGTGGCTAGCGTGGACGGGTTGCGTGATGCAGGAGGGACTTGCTGGCCTTTGAGGCGGGGCGCGGGAGGGCGGTCACAGTCTCCGGCATCTGTGAACCTCTGGCGCGGCAAGCTCCGGCGGAATCGAACGGCACGTCTGAGCCTCCGACGCTTTTCGGGTGTAATCGGGCGTAAGAATAGGCTTGGATAAATGGGCGTAAATGGGTGTATATTTAGGTGTGAGCCAGAGCCACCTCAATACGGACGCGTTAACGATCACCCCGGAAATCCTCGCCCTCATCGCCGCGATTGACGAGTTCAAGGGGGCTTGGCGGGCGCTCGGGGCGATCGCGCCGGAACGGCTCCAAGCCCTGCGCAAGGTGGCCACGATCGAGAGCATCGGGTCCTCGACCCGCATCGAGGGCGCAAAGCTCTCCGACCGTGAAGTCGAGCGCCTGCTGTCCAAGCTGGAGATCAAGTCCTTCGCGACACGCGACGAGCAGGAGGTCGCGGGCTATGCCGAAGTCATGGACCTCGTGTTCCAGTCCTATCCGGAGATCACGATCACCGAGAACCATATCCGGCAACTACACCGCGATCTCTTGTGCTACAGCACGAAAGACGATCGGCATCGCGGCAGCTACAAGACCGCGCCCAACCATGTCGCTGCGTTCGACGAGCAGGGCAATCAAATCGGCGTGGTGTTCGAGACAGAAAGCCCGTTCGAGACGCCGGGTCGGATGGCTGAACTCATCGCCTGGGTTCAGGGGGCTCAAGCCGAAAGGCGGCTGCATCCGATTCTGATCGTCGCGATCTTCGTCGTAGTCTTTCTTGAAATCCATCCCTTCCAGGATGGCAACGGACGGCTCTCACGAATTCTAACCACTCTAATGTTGCTTCGCGCGGGCTATGTCTACATGCCATACGCCTCGCTCGAAAGCGTGATCGAGCAGAGCAAGGAAAGCTATTACCTCGCGCTGCGCCGAACCCAGGCGACGATCCACAGCAAGCGACCTGATTGGCAGCCCTGGATCCTGTTCTTCCTGCAGGCGCTCGAGCGGCAGAAGAACCATCTCGCCGCCAAGATCGAGCGCGAGAAGATCGTCGTCGCGCAACTGCCGGAGTTGTCGGTGCGCATTCTCGATTTCGCGCGCGAGCACGGCCGGGTGAGCGCCGGCGACATGGTGCGGCTAGCTGGCGCCAGTCGCAATACGCTGAAGCAACAATTCCGTCACCTCGTAGAGCGCGGCTATCTTACCCGCCACGGCGGCGGTCGCACGACCTGGTACACCTTGCGGTAGAGAGAGGGAACGGGCCAGCGACGGGTCCTCGCGGATCAGGCAGCCGTGTCGCTGATCGGATCGAGGAGGCGTTCGAGACCGGTGACGTGATCCGCGCGAGGAAATACCTCACGGCGCAGATAGGACCGATGAGGGTCGATGGAACGGGAACGCGATCCGACGCTACAGCG
>JAJZZR010000535.1 GCA_021797465.1 Pseudomonadota bacterium
GAGTGCGCCGCGGAGCTCGTGCGCTTCGCCAAGCGCCGCGCCACGGCCGTGTTCCTGATCGGCCACGTCACCAAGGAGGGCTCGATCGCCGGACCCCGCGTGCTCGAGCACCTGGTGGACACCGTGCTCTACTTCGAGAGCGAGACCTCGAGCCGCTACCGCATCGTGCGCGCCACCAAGAACCGCTTCGGGGCGGTCAACGAACTCGGCTTCTTCGCCATGACCGAAACGGGACTGCGCGAGGTGCGCAACCCATCGGCGATTTTTCTTGCCCGGGCGCCGGAGCCGGCCGCCGGCAGCATCGTCACGGTGACGCGCGAGGGCGGCCGGCCGCTGCTGATCGAGCTGCAGGCGCTGGTCGATCGCATGCGGTTCGGGGCGCCACGGCGCATTGCGCAGGGACTGGATGCGAATCGCCTGGCGATGTTGCTCGCCGTGATGAACCGTCATGCCGGCGTGTCGCTTCAGGAGCACGACGTGTTCGTCAACGCGGTCGGCGGCGTGCGCATCGAGGAGACGGCCTGGGACCTTCCGGTGCTGATTGCGCTCGCCTCGAGCCTTGGGGAGCGCATCGTGCCGGGGGCGCTGGTGGCATTCGGAGAGGTCGGCCTGACCGGCGAGGTGCGCCCGGTGGCCTACGGCGAACAGCGGCTCCAGGAAGCGCGCAAGCAAGGCTTTCAGGCGGCGCTCGTGCCGCGCGATAACGCGCCCCGCAAGCCGATCGACGGGCTGCGCGTGGTGCCGGTGGCGCGGGTGGACGAGGCGATCGAGGCCGCCTTCAGTTCGTCGCCGCGGCCTGTGCAAGCGGCGCGCGCACCCGCACGGTCTTGATCGCGTTGTCCGCGATCTGCAGCACTTCGAACAGATAAGGGCCGACTTTCAGGGTCGTGCCCGGGGCCGGAATGGTCTCGAGCCGCTCGAGCAGCAGCCCATTGAGTGTCTTCGGCCCGTCGGTGGGCAGTTGCCACTGCAGGGCGCGATTGACCGCGCGCAGCGTGGTGCTGCCGTTGATGATGAACACCCCGGGCTGCTCGGCGTGGATGTCGCGGTGCGAGATGGTCGCCGGGTCGGTGGTGAACTCCCCGACGATCTCCTCCAGGATGTCCTCCAGCGTGACCAGGCCCTCGATGTCGCCGTATTCGTTGACCACGAAGGCGAGCCGCCGGCGATTGTGCTGAAAGTGCGCGAGCTGCACGTTGAGCGGGGTTCCCTCGGGAATGAAATACGGCTCGCGGGTGCGCGCCATGTCCAACAGCCGCTCCCGGGTGAGGGTATCGCGCACCAGCTCGTGCGCGATGCGCTTCATGTGCAGCATGCCGATCAGGTTGTCGAGTTGCCCGTCGTAGACCGGCAGGCGTGTGTGCGGGGTGCGCGCGAGCTGCTCGAGCACATCGTCCCAACTCTGTGCGAGGTCGATGCCGGCGATCTCCTGGCGCGGGATCATGATGTCGTTGACGGTCACGTGGCCGAGATCCAGGATCGACAGCAGCATCTGGCGGTGCCGCGCCGGAATCATCGGGCCGGCCTCGGCCACCGCGGTGCGCAGCTCCTCGGTGCTCAGGGTCTGGCCCGCCGGGGCGGTCTTGACCACCCCGAGCACGCGCAGCAGGCCGTAGGAGATGCCGTTGGTGACCGACAGGAACGGGCGGGCGAGGAATACCAGCGCCCGGTAGATGCGCGCGGCGCGCAGCGCCGAGGTCTCCGGGTGTGCCGCGGCATAGATCTTCGGAGTCAGCTCGCCGAACACGATGACCACCAGTGTCAGCAGCACGCCGGTGACCGGCACCGCGTAGCGATAGCCGGTCCGCTGGGCGAGCAGCGTCGCGATGGCCGAGGCGAACACGTTGGCGGCCGCCACGATGACGAGATTCGCGCCGAGCCAGTCCTCGGGCTTGCGCAGCAGCCGCTCGAGCAGCTGGGCGCGGCTCTGGCCGGATTGGGCGCGGTGGCGGATGCGGTAGCGGTTCACCGAGAGCATCGCCACCTCGGTACCCGAGGAGAAGGCGATGAGCGCCACCAGCCACAGCAGGATCAGCAGCAGCAGCGGAACGGTTATTGCGATCAAGCGAAAGCCCTCCTGGGGCCTGCCGGGGGTGTGACGTGTCGGCGGCGACCCTCTCACTGCGGCATCGTCGCGCGATCGCGTGCTCGGCGCTGTCCGGCTGCGCGCCGGCAGCGATCGCGGCGATGGGCTCGCTGTGGGCCCCGCTCGTCACGGCGGTCGAATGCCCGGCTGGCTCCGGCCCTATAATGGCCGCCCGCAGCGGATTCGTCACATGTTCGATACCCTTACGTCACGCTTGTCCCGCACCGTCGAGGCCCTTCGCGGCCGGGGACGGATCACCGAGCAGAACATCGCCGACGCGCTGCGCGAGGTGCGCATGGCGCTGCTCGAGGCCGATGTGGCGCTGCCGGTGGTCAAGACCTTCATCGATGCGGTGAAGGCCCGCGCGCTCGGCGCCGAAGTGGCCGAGAGTCTCACGCCGGGACAGGCTTTCATCGGGATTCTGCACCGCGAGCTGGTGACGCTCATGGGCGCGGGAGGCGAGGGCTTCACGCTGCGTGCCCAGCCGCCCGTGGTCGTGCTGCTGGCCGGCCTGCAGGGGGCGGGCAAGACCACCACCAGCGCCAAGCTCGCCCGCTGGCTCATCGAGTCTCAGGGCAAACGGGTGGCGCTCGTGAGCACCGACGTACGCCGGCCGGCGGCCATGCTGCAGCTCGAGCGGTTGGCCGAGCAGGTTCAGGCTCACTATCTGGCCGCCGATGCGGCGCTGCGGCCGGCCGAGATTGCGCGCGGGGCGCTCGAGCAGGCGCGGCGGGGGGTGTTCGACGTCCTCATCGTCGACACGGCCGGACGGCTGCACGTCGATGAGGCGCTCATGGAGGAGGTGCGTCAGATCGATCAGGCTGTTCATCCGGCGGAGCGCTTGTTCGTGGTGGACGCCATGGCGGGGCAGGACGCCATCAACGCGGCGCGAGCCTTCGCCGCGGCGCTCGAGCTCACCGGCATCGTATTGACCAAGGCCGACGGCGATGCCCGCGGCGGAGCGGCGCTGTCGGTGCGCCAGATCACGGGCCAGCCCATCGTGTTCGTGGGCGTCGGAGAGAAGACCGATGCCCTGACGCCATTCGATCCCGAGCGCATGGCCTCGCGCATTCTCGGCATGGGGGACGTGGTCAGCCTGGTCGAGCAGGTGAACCGCCAAGTCGATCGCGAGTCCGCCGAGCGCCTGGCGCGCAAGGTGGCGCGGGGCAAAGGATTTCATCTGGGGGACCTCAAGGCCCAGCTCGAGCAGGTCGAGAAGCTGGGCGGAATGGCCTCGCTCATGGACAAGCTCCCAACCTCGGCGCAGAGGGGCGGGGTCAGCCCGGATCAAGCCGACCGGGACGTGCGCCGCCAGATCGCGATCATCAATTCCATGACGCCGCGCGAGCGAACCTCGCCCGGCATCATCGACGGCTCGCGACGCAGGCGCATCGCGCGCGGAGCGGGGGTGCAGGTTCAGGACGTGAATCGGCTGATGAAGCAGTTCCTGCAGATGCAGAAGATGATGAAGCAGATGCGCGGCGGGCGCATGCGCCAGCTGCTCGGGGCGCTGCAGGGCCGGATGCCCTAGGGGCAGCGGGCCGTTCCGGGGCTCCGCCGTGTGAGAAAGTGTCCCGAGCCCCTTCCGAAGCGGCCCATAAGCCCGTAGAATCCGGCCTCTTTTTTTGGGGCGGAGCCGCGGGCCCGTCCGGATCGGACACTTGAGAGCGACAAGATCATGGTAACCATTCGCCTGACCCGGCGCGGGGCGCGGAATCAGCCCTTTTATCACGTGATGGTGACGGACAGCCGTAAGCGCCAGGGGGGGGCCAGCCTGGAGAACGTCGGGTTCTTCAACCCGATCGCCGGCCGGGGCGAGACCCCGCTCAGGCTGGACCTGGGCCGTATCGATTACTGGGTGGGCCACGGCGCACAGCCGTCCGAGCGCGTCCGGTCCCTGATCGCTTCGTACCGGAAGCAGGCGAGCGCCTGATCGCCCGGAGGCCGCGGGGTCTGCCATGAGCGGGCACGCCGGCTGGGTCGAGCTGGGGCGCATCGGGGCGCCATTTGGACTGGCGGGGTGGGTGCACGTGACGCCCTACACCGACCCGCCCGAAGCGCTGCTGCAGTATCGCGACTGGCGCTTGCGGTCCGCCAGCGGGGCCGAGATGCAGGTGGTGGTGGCCGAGGCCCGCGCCCATGGGGCGCGGCTGGTGGCCCGGCTGACGAATGTCGAGGATCGCGATGCCGCCGCAAAGCTGGCCGGCGCGGTGATCGAAGTCGAGCGCGAGGCGCTGCCGGCGCTGCGGGCGCGGCAGTTCTACCGCGCGGATCTGCTCGGCCTCGAGGTACACAACACCGAGGGCCGCGTGTTGGGGACGGTGGCGTATTTCGTTGACGCGCCTGCCGGGACCGTCATGGTCGTGCAGGAGCGCCAGGGCGAGGGACCCCGCGGCGGCGCGGTGCGCGAGCACTGGGTGCTCGCGGATCCGACGCATCTGCTCCAGGTGGATCTGACCGCCGGGCGGGTGCGGGTCGATTGGCCCGCCGAGTTGGATTGATCGCCGGCGAGCGCGAAGCGAGAGTGCGTGTCGATGAAGATCGAAGTGGTCACGCTGTTTGCGCCGATGATCAGCGGCGCATTGCGCTTCGGCGTGGTGGGCCGCGCGCTCGAGAGCGGGCGACTGTCGGTGGGGACGGAGGATCCGCGCGATCACACGCGCGATCCGCACCGGACCGTCGACGACCGGCCGTACGGCGGGGGGCCCGGTATGGTGCTCAAGCCCGAGCCGATGCTCGCGGCCATTCGAGCCGCCGCGGCGCGCCTGCCCTCGGGGAGCCCCCGGGTGTGCCTCTCGGCGCAGGGCGAGCGCTTCACGCAGGCCGTGGCGCGCGCGCTTGCGGCGCTGCCGGGCCTGCTGCTCGTGGCGGGTCGCTACGAAGGTTTGGACGAGCGCGTGATCGAACTCGGAATCGACCGGGAGCTGTCGATCGGCGATTACGTGCTCTCGGGCGGGGAGGTGCCGGCGCTGGCGGTGATCGACGCGGTGGCGCGGCTGCTGCCCGGAGTGCTCGGCGACGAGCGCTCGAGCGAGCTGGATTCGTTTTCGCAGGGGCTGCTCGACTGGCCGCATTACACGCGGCCGGAGATCTTCGAGGGTCTGGAGGTGCCGAAAGTGCTACGCTCGGGAAATCATGCCGAGATCGCGCACTGGCGGCTGGAACAGTCCGTGGCGCGCACGTGGCGCCGCCGCCCGGACCTGATTCGGGGGCAGGTGCTCTCGAGCGAGGCGCAGCGGCTAGTAAATGAGCTCCCGGCCCCCGATGCGGCTGGAAGCGACGATCGAGGATGGATGAAGCAATGAGTCATATCGTTCAGCAGCTGGAAAAAGAGCGCATGACCCGCAAGGTCCCGGACTTCAAGCCGGGCGACACCGTGGTCGTGCAGGTGAAGGTCGTGGAAGGCGAGCGCGAGCGCGTCCAGGCGTACGAGGGTGTGGTGATCGCCCGCAGCAACCGCGGCCTGAACTCCTCGTTCACGGTGCGCAAGATCTCCCACGGGGAAGGCGTCGAGCGCGTATTCCAGACCTATAGCCCGGCGATCAGCGACATCTCGGTGAAGCGCCGCGGCAACGTGCGTCGCGCCAAGCTCTATTATCTGCGCGAGCGCTCGGGTAAGGCGGCGAGAATCGAAGAGAAGATCTGACGGACCGCGAAGTGACGAGCGTACGCAAGATCCTTCTCGGCCTGTGGCGCGGTCTGGACGGACTGCGCAAGGTGCTCAGCCTCGTGTTGCTGCTGGCGCTCGCGAGCTTGATCATCGGCGTGCTGCACAAGTCGCTGCCGACCGTGCCGCAGCGGGCGGCGCTGGTGGTTGCCCCGCAGGGACGGCTGGTCGAGCAGCTCACGGGCGACACGCTGGAGCGCGCCATCGAGACCGCCCAGACCGGCGCGGTCGATCAGACCTCGCTGTGGCGTCTCGTCGAGGCGATCCGCGGCGCGGCGCACGACAAGCGCATCCGCGTGCTGGTGCTCGATCTCGATGACATGCAGAGCGCCGGACTGCCGGAGCTCGAGGAGCTCGCGCGCGCCATCGACGTGTTCCGCGCCACCGGCAAGCCGGTGCTCGCCTACGGCAGCACGTACAATCAGGCTCAGTACTTCGTCGCGTCCCACGCCAGCCAAATCTACCTCGACCCGAGCGGTTACGTGCTGATCCGCGGGTTCGGGCAGTACCAGCTGTATTTCGCCGGGCTGCTGAAGAAGCTCGGCGTGCACGTGCACGTGTTCCGCATCGGCAAGTACAAGAGCGCCGTGGAGATCTTCACGCGCGACGACATGTCGAAGGCCGATCACAAGCAGGCCGTGGCCTATCTGGACTCGATGTGGTCGACGTACCAACACCAGGTGGCCGCGGCGCGCGGACTGCCGGGGGACGCCATCGCACGCTATGTCGCGTCGCTGACCCAGACGGTGCCCGCCGCGCACGGCGATGCGGCCGCGGTGGCGCTGAAGGATCACCTGGTGACCGCTCTGGCCGACCGCGTGCAGTTCGAGCACCGCGTGGTCGCGCTGGTCGGGGCCGGCAAGAACGGCTCGTTCAACGCCATCTCCGCGCAAGCCTATGCGCAGATCGTCCAGGCACGGCGGCGTGTCGATGGAGCGGGCAAGCCGCGCGTCGGGGTGATCGTCGCTTCGGGCGCCATACTCAACGGCGAGCAGCCGCCCGGACGGATCGGCGGGGCCTCGCTCTCGCAGCTGATCCGCGCGGCGCGCCACGACAAGCGCATCAAGGCGGTGGTGCTGCGCATCGACAGCCCCGGCGGCAGCGTCACCGCCGCCGAGGAAATCTATCACCAGCTGGTCGCATTGCGCCGCGCCGGCAAGCCGCTGGTGGTCTCGATGGGCGATTTGGCCGCCTCCGGCGGGTACTACATCGCCGCGCCGGCCAACCAGATCTGGGCCAGCCCCGCGACCATTACCGGCTCGATCGGTATCTTCGCGATCATCCCGACGTTCCGTAAGGCCCTC
>JAJZZR010000277.1 GCA_021797465.1 Pseudomonadota bacterium
TGCCCTCGGGAAACACGACGGCGGAGTCGCCGCGGCGCAGCGCCTCGCGGAGCCGGCCGATGTCCGCCACGCCCTGCCCGGGCACGAACCGCTCGACAAACACGGTGCGCAGCTTGCGCAAGTAACTCCGCAGCACCGGCACGCGAGCCAGTTCGGCTTTGGCGACCAAGCGGTGGGGCTCGGCGAGCAGTGCGGCGATCAGCAGGCTGTCGGCGTAGCTGGCGTGGTTCACGGCGACGATGTGCGGATGCGGTGTATCCGGTCCGGCGTGCTGTGAGTCCGTGACGGCCGCGGGCATGCGCAGCAGGTGCCAAAACAGCCGCGCGGCCCGGTGATTGACGCGCCAGATCTGGTCGGGATTGCGCAGCAGTAATGTCAGTCCGATCGCCAGGACGCCGGTCGGGAGCAGGAGACACCAGGCGTAGACGCCGAATGCGAGACGCAGCGCCGAGTCGACCCGGCGGCGCACGGTCAAGCGGGCGCTTTCGGCGAGCAACCGCAGCATCTGCAGCGTCGGAGGGCGTATGGCCCGCCCGAGCGTTCCGTCGAGGTAGGCTTCGCGCGTGGCGGCGCGGCGCAGCTTGCCGCTGGAGGTCTTGAGCACGGCATGGGGCGCGGCGAGGACGATCTCGTCGGCCGGCTCGCCGGCGGCCGCGGTTACCCGCTCGATGATGCGTGCCTTCAGCTCCAGGCGGCGCAGCGGGTCGGTCAGCCGAGTCTCCGCGACGACGATCAGCCTCTCTGTGCCGGCCGCCTCGTCCTTGGTGCCGAATGCCACGACACAGCCTCGGCGCGTACCGGAGAGCTCGCCCACGGCGCTTTCGATCTCTTGCGGATAAATGTGCCGCCCGCGCCGGATGACGATGTCCTTGGCCCGTCCGGTGATGTACAGCTCTCCGCCAGCCAGGTACGCCCGATCGCCGGTGTTGCGCCACATGCCGCACAGCAGACGCTCGGTCGCCTCGGCATTGTGGAAGTATCCGCTCGTGGCGGACGGACCGGCGAACTGCAGATTGCCCTCGATACGCTCACCGACCTCGGTGCCCCGCTCATCGATGACCCGCAGCCGATAGCCGGGCAGGGGCGCGCCGCACGAGACGATCATCGCCGGATCCGGGGTGTTTGCCGGCACCGGACGCGCCAATCCGCGGCGCGCCAACTGGTCGCGATCGACGCGGTCGATGATCGGACCGCGGCCGGGAGGCGGGAATGTGAGCCCGACACCGGCCTCGGCGAGACCGTACACGGGTGTCATCGCCTGCGCGCGAAAGCCGTAGCGCGCAAAGCGGGCGCTGAAGCGCTCCAGCGTCCCGGCTTGCACCGGCTCGGCGCCGTTGAAGCTGACACGCACGGAGGCAAGATCGAGGCCTTGCAGCTCTTGCTCCGCAGGACGCCGAGCCGCGAGCTCGTAGCCGAAGTTCGGCGCGGCGGTCAGGGTCGCGCGGTAGTCCGCGAGCGTGCGCAGCCAGCGCGCCGGTCTCGCCAGGAACGCCGTCGGCGGCATCAACACCAGCAGACAGCCGTAGTAGAGCGAGGCGAGCCACGCGCCGATCAGACCCATATCGTGGTAGAGCGGCAACCAGCTGACGAAGACGTCTCGCTCGGTTGCCTCGATCGACGCTCCCATCGCGCGAATGTTCGCGAGCAGCTGCGCGTGCGTGAGCACGACACCTTTGGGCGAGCCGGTGCTGCCGGAAGTGTACTGCAACAACGCGGCCGATCCGCCGGATACCGAACTCGCGCCGTTTCGGCCCCGTTCCGATGGCGGTCCCGGGGCGCGCGGCGCGAGATCGGCCACCGAGAGGATGTGGCGCAGCGTGGATGCTCTGGATTTCAGGAGGCGCGCGACCGGTCGGATCTCCCGGATTGTGATCAGAACCTCCGACTCGGCGTTGGCCAGGATCTCGGCATGCCGGCGTACGTGTTCCGCGAGCTGGGCACGGTGGACGGGCGGGTAGAGCGGAACCGGGACGGCGCCGGCGAGCAGCACACCGAAGAGCGCATACAGATAGTCGGCCGAAGTCGGCAGCATCAGTGCGACGCCCGCCCCGCGGGCGAGCCCGAGTCCCTGCAATACCGACGCGACGGCCTGGGCGCGCTCGAGTAATTGCGCGTAGCCAACGACCTCCGGGGTGCCATCGCGGAGCACGATCGCATGCGTGGCTTGCGGATCCCGCGCGGCGCGCCACTCCAACACTTCGAGCAGCGTTGTCGCCGACTCCGGCCGGCCGGCCGCGCCGTGATCGGCCGGCCGCCTCGCCGCGGCCGCGGCCATCGTTGCCTCCCGGCCGGTGCTCGCGTGGGATTGCGGGGCGCCGGCCACCGCTTGCGCCAGATCGGCGATCGTGTCGACCGAGGCGAGGGTGTCCTCCGGGAGCTCGACACTCAAACTGCGCTCGAGTCGCGCGCGCAGTTCGGCGCGCACCAGGCTGTCGAAGCCGAGATCGGCGTCCAGCCGGCTGCGCGGGCCGAGCGGGGCCGGCGGAGGCGTGTGATGCAGCTCCTCGTAGAGCGTGCCGACGGCATCCTCGACGACCCGCTGTATCGGCTCCAGTGTGGGCGCTGACGCGGGCACGGCTCTCAGATCGAGCCGACAGTGATCTCGTTGTTGACTCGTGTGACGCCGGGAGCGGACCAGGCGGTGTGTTGCGCTTCATCGTGCTCCGTCCACGTGGGCACTCGCCCGCGCAGGGTCACTTCGCCGCCCCGTGCCTCGACGGTGATCCGATTAGCGTCGACTTGCGCGCTGCGCCGGAACGCTTCCTCGATCAGCTGTTTGATCTCACGGGGCTTGGCGCTCGGCGCGATGACGATGGAGTTGGTCACGCCGGTCACGCCGTGCAACCGGCGGACCGCGCTCTCGGCCAGCTCCCGCAGGTAGTGCCACTCCACCTTGCCTTCGAGCGTGACATAGCCGCGGTGCACCAGGACCGTGATGTCGTCGCTGGCGGTGGGCACCTCGGTGCGAATGGCGTGAACGGCCGCGCGGGTGATCTCCGGGTCGATGGTCCCCTCGCCGTCGCCGCGGCGAACTTCGATGTCGTTGGCGACTCCGGCGACTCCGGCCACGTGCTTGACGGCATCCTCGGTCCGCTGCTTGTCGAGGAAGGTGCGTGTGAACCCGGTCAGTGTCACGACCGAGCCATTGACCTTGACCGCGATGTCCCGTTCGTCGATGTCGGGTCTGAAGCGCAGCTCGGCTTCCACATCGCGCTTGATGTCGGCGTCGGTTTTCATGGGCGTCTCCCGTAGAGGTCGCGAGGATTCCTCGCGATGCTGGGCCCCTATCAATCATCACAAGTTCGTTCGAGCGCAATCGGTAGTTCCCGCACCGGCGTGCCCGGCGGGATGCGGATCGGGTTGTAGCCGAGGAACGCGGCGAACGGCGCCGGAACCGGCAGGAGGGCGGCGATATGATCGGCGGCGAAGACCTTGCGCCGCGGCCGGCCCCGCGGCCGGGTCTGCGCCCGGGCCGCACAGCGCCCGGGGAGGACCGCCGAGCGCGGCGCCGGCACCCTCACGGCATCCGTTCCTCGATTTGACGTGCGAGCTCGTTGAGGTCCACATCCTCGTCGATCGAGATCTCCGCCTGCGGCTGAGCAGCGCGCGCCGGTGGCGGGCTGGAGATTGACTGCGGGAGGTTGACGACCTTGACGGTCTCCTCGGCGAGCGCCGACGGTGTGACAGCCGGTCGCGCCCAGTCCGTCTTCTGCTCCAACCAGCGTTGGTATCGATCGAAGGTCCACATGCCCTCCTCGGCGCCGGAGAGGATCACGTTCGGGATCTGGCTGAACTGGCCGGCGCGCACCGTCCCCTTGGCAGCCGTGCTCGCCAGCAACACCTCGCAGCGGGGCACCCGCAGGTGATGCGCCGCGACGAAATCGAGGCGTTGGCACACCACCCCGACGAGCACGTCGGCAAGCTGGGCGCGGATGCTGCCCTGGATCTCGGCGGGGAAGGACATGCAGATCCGGCTCAGCGCTTCCGCGCAACTGGCCGAATGCATCGTGGCGAGGACGAGGTGCCCGGTCTCCGCGGCGCTCAACGTGAGCCGGATGACTTCCGGGGTGCGCATCTCGCCGACCACCAGCACGTCGGGGTTCTCGCGCAGCGCGTCGGTCACGGCCCGCTCGAAAGTCGGCGAGTGCGTCGGGATCTCACGCTGGCGGATGAAGGAACGGCGGTTGGTGTAGACGTACTCGAGCGGACTCTCGAGCGTAATGATATTGCGGGCGCTCGATGTATTGATCTCCTCGATCAGCGCCGCGAGCGTCGTCGACTTGCCGCAGCCGGTCGGGCCCGAGATCACGGCGAGACCGCTCCCGGCCTCGATGAGCTTGCCCAAGTCCGCATGCAGGTTGCAGCCGCGCAGGTCGTTCACGGAGGGCGTGAGCAGCCGCACGGCGATGGCGATGCCCCGGATCGTGCGATACAGGCTCATCCGGCAGCGTGTGCCGGCCGCCGCTACCGACACATCGGCGGAGCCGCGCTCGAGAAACTGTGCCCAGGCCTCGGCCCCGAGCAGCTCCTGGCCCACCTGGACGACGCGCTGTGCGGCAATGGGCTCGCCGACGGCAACAAGATTACCCCGGATCCGCGCGACGAGTGCGGTACCGGACTCCAGGTGCAGATCGCTGGCCCCGAGTTCGCGACCCTGTTGAATCCAGTCGTTGAGCGACATGGCGCCCTGGAATCCTCCTCGACACCGGGATGACGGGGCTCGAGCCCCGAGTCACCATACCACGGTCGCCGCTCGCGGGCCGTCTTACCCCGGCACTCGGCAAGCTACGGCCGCGTCCGCGGTCGATGGACCCTGGGCCGCCGCTGGTCGGGCCCGCGACTCCCGCAGAAGCGAGCGCTCGAGCCGCGGTGTCCTCGGCCGCTATCGAACCGGTTTGTGCGGACAGTCCATCGGCTCTTTGTAGATGGATGGAAGAGTGCGGTAGATCTGTTCGAGGACGGCGTATGCCGGGCCCGTGCGCGGCGGAGTGACCGACTGTGCGGCCGCTCCGACGATCGACCGGTCGCTGTAGTCGGCCATCGGGCGATGACTGGCCAGAAATACCGCGCTGTAGCCCGAGTCCGCGCCCGCCAGGCGCCCGGCGACGTCCCGAAGCAGCTCGCGTTGATTGTGCGGCAACGAGCGCAGATTGATGCCCCGCAGCGTCTCCATGTCGGTGAGGATATCCGGATTGCTCGCGCCGCAGGAACTCGCCCAGTCCTTGCGACCGAGCGCAAGCTCGATTTGCGCCACGGTGTGCACGGTTCGCGCGGTGGGCGGCCTCGGTACGGGCGGCTTGTGCGGGCGCTGCTTCGCGCTCCACAGCTCGACGCCGAGCGCCGCCGCAACGATGACCAGTGTCAACGAAATCAACGGGCATATCGCCTTTTTCATTTGGTTGACTCCAGGAATCCTTCAAGTGGTTTTGGACGCAAGCGACCGAGGCGTTCCCTCGCGTCCGACGGCCGCATTCCCGGCGCGCATCAGCCGGCCTCGGCGGGCACGGCGGCGACGTTTATCCCCCCGCGATGATCTCGCCCAGCTCGTGGTCCTTGCGACTGTCTCGTCATCGGAGTACCGGTTCGCGTGCGCGGTCCGGTACGGGCATGATGACACATTACGCGGCGGCTCTGAACCCGGGCACGGAAAAAGCTGCGATTCAGCCGAGAATTCCGCATGCGATCCGGTACGCGCGCCCGGTGACCCGCGGGTTCGGCCGCGCACCGATACGTGAAGAGACCGTCGCCGCGTGCGGGCGCGACGCTGCATCCGTTCTGCGCGCCCACCCGCCGCTGTCACGTCCGGGCTGCCGTCAGTCGCTCGCGATCAGCTCCTCCAGCAGGCTCAACATGGCCTCGGCCGTCAGCGGCTTGTTTGCAATCCGCAGGCGCGGGTCGCGCGGCAGCGCGCGGATCTCGGTGGAGGTGTCGCCCGTAATGAGCACGGACTTCAGCGGTGCGCCGAGCGCTTGCCGGATGGTGGTGATCACCTGGGTTCCGGTCTGTCCGTGGCTCAGGTGATAGTCGGTCATGAGCAGATCGATGCCGGCGCGGGCCGCCTCGAGCGCCTCTGCAAGGGAGCCGGCGGTCGTCACGTGATAACCCTCGGCGCGCAGCAGCATGCGTGTCGCATCCAGGACGGCCGAATCGTCCTCGACCAGAAGCACACGCAGGTTCGCGCGCGAAGGGGTGAGCCCGCCGTGCGGGCACGCCGCGTCCGATGCGCGCGGCGCGGCGGGCGATTGTTCGGTGGCGGCGGGCGCGTACAGCGTGAACACCGAACCCACCCCGACTTGCGAGGTCACTTCCAGCTGCAGTTCGAGCAGCGCCACGATTCTCTTGACGATCGCCAGACCGAGGCCATACCCGTCATGCGAGCTGTTGGCCGGCACGCCGATTTGATAGAACTCGTCGTAGATGCGCGAGATCTGGTCTGCCGGGATGCCGACGCCGGTATCGATCACCTCGAATTGCGCGAGCGATTCCGTGACCCGCAGGCAGCGCAACGCTACCGAGCCGCGCCGAGTGTATTTGATCGCGTTCGAGACGAGATTTCTCAGAACCTGTTCCAACAGGGCCGGATCGGTGTGCAGGCGGATCGCCGGGGCGTCGATCTCGAGCGCGAGGCCCTTGCCCGCGGCAACGCCGGCGAACTCGCGCCGGAGCGGGTCGAGGATGGTCGCGACTGCGAAATCCGCCGGCTCCGGCTTCACGGCGCCCGACTCGAGCTTGCTGATGTCGAGGAACGCGTTGAGCAGCCGCGACATGGTGCCGATGGCCTGTTCCTGGTGCATCACCGCCTCGGCCGATTGAGCATCGAGCGGCGCCAGGCGCAGGATCCCGTTGAGCAGTGCGAGCGATTGCAGCGGCTGGCGCAGGTCGTGGCTTGCCGTCGCCAGGAAACGGCTCTTGCTCCGGTTGGCCTGATCGGCCGTCTCTCGCGCCTGCTCTGCGGCGGCCCGCGCGCTCTCGGCGCTGCGGCGGGCCTCCTCGGCGGCGGCTCGGGCGGCGATC
>JAJZZR010000054.1 GCA_021797465.1 Pseudomonadota bacterium
CTGCGCCCTGGGGCGGAAAACGCCCCCGTAGGTCATACGCCCCGATGATGCCCATTCCACGAGAAAACAAGGCCTTCTTCACCTTCCGCAGCGCGAACTCGGTAAACTCGGGCTAGGCGGATTCCCGGCGCCGCGTTCAGAACGTCCGGCCGAGAAACACGTAGAACGACTGGTCGCCGCGATCGTCGAAACCGGTGCCGACATACACCGGCCCGAGGAACGTGTCGAGCCCGAGGAAGATGCTCTGGTCCTCGCGCAGCGTGCTCCAGCGGATGTCGCTCATGTTCCGCCACACGTTGCCCGCCTCGAGCGACATGCCCAGGTACACCGGCACGCCGAGATAACCCGGTCCGCCGCGGTCGATTTCCCGGTACAGCAGCAGGCGCGCGATGCCGTAGTGCGGTCCATACAGCGAATACTGCCGCAGTCCCGACAGATTGAGAAAGCCGCCGAGCGGGAACTCCATCTCCAGATTGACAGGGCGGTCGAGCAGACTCCCGGCGGAGGCGGAGAAGGCCACCGTGTTGCGGCCGCGCCAGGTATGCGCCGCCAGGAAGTTGAACGTCACCCGGTTGTAGCTCGACCCGCCGCCGACCACCTGGTGCGCGCTGCTCCACTGGAGCGCCGCCTGTTCGCCGGAGTGGGGAAAATCGATGTTGTCGAGGGTGTCGTAGCTGAAGCGCAGGAAATACGTGTCCGAGCCGAGCTGCTGCAGCGCCGGAAACGGCAACAGCGGATCGGAAGGATCGCCGACGTTCAGGCGCGAATGACCCTCCTCCCGGTACACACCGGCGCGCACTTCGCCCCAGTCGCCGAACTGCTTGCCGACATCCAGGCCGTAGCGAAACGTGTGCACGCGATAGTCGGCCCGCGTGGTCTGGCCGACCAGATACGGCAGATTGCTCGCCTGGACCGAGATGCGCGGCATCACGAACCATCCCGAGAACTTCGAGAACGGCAGATACACCTCGCTCGCCAGCCGGGTGGTCTGGCCGATCTCCCCGTCCGTCACCCAGGCCCCGCCCGGGCGGGTGATCTCCGACATGACATAGCGGGCACCCGCCTCGTAGGCGGCGTCGCCCGCGAAGTCATCGCGCAGGCTCAGGCCAAAGCGCAGGTAATTCGGACCGATCGAGGTGCCGCGCGCGTCGATCAACAGCCCATAGCGCGCACCGCGGCGCACGAGCTGGTAATCGAGCGTGTCGAGCCCGCCCAGGCCGTACAGCGTGGTGATGCGCCGGGCGATCGCATTGGGATTCAGCCGCCGGCCGACCATGTCGCCGAAGAGACTCTCGATCGGCGCCGAGAACTGCCGCGAGCCGGTCTCGACCTCGACGAACGCGATGCGCGGCGGCGGCCGGCGCAGCGCGGCGCGGCGGCGTTGGTAGCGCTGATACGCCGCGGGGCTCACCGAGAGCGCCTCGAGCCGCTGGCGCATCTTCCAGGCCGCGCCCTCCCCGAGGGCGAGCAGCCGGTTCACGTTGCCGAAGTCGAACGAGGAGATGCCCTGCAGCTTCGGACGAATCAGGATATCGTGCGGCCCGAGGGTCGCGAGCTCGCGCTCGGACTTGCGCGCCATCAGGATCGCGAGCGCCTGGGCGCTGATACCGGCCACACCGTTCAGCCGCGAAACCGGCTGCAACGGATAGCTCACGTCGACGACGATCAGCACGTTCACGCCCATCGCGCGAGCGACGTCGATCGGCACGTTGTCCGACAGGCCACCATCAACCAACAGCCGGCCGTTGCGCGGCACGGGCGCGAACACTCCCGGCGCCGACATGCTGGCGCGCATGGCGCTGGTCAGATCACCCGAGCTCATCACCACTTCCTTCCCGGTGGCGAGGTCGGTGGCGACGGCGCGAAACGGCGTGGGCAGATCGTTGAAATTCGTGATGCGCGCGACGGGCAGCGTCAGGCGGCGCAGCAATTCGGTCAGGCTCTGCCCCTCGATCAACCCCTGCGGGAGCACCAGATGCCAGTTCCTGACCCCGATCCGGAAATGGACCAGGAAGCTCTCGTCCTCCTCCTTGCGCCGCAGGGTCAGATCCTGACGTGGGGGCTGATCGCGGAAAGCCTCCTGCCAATTGAGCGAGCGCACCATTGCGGCAATCTGCCGGGCCGTCAGACCGCTCGCATACAGGCCGCCCACCACCGCGCCCATGCTCGTGCCGGCGATCGCGGCGATCGGCACCCGCAGCTTCTGCAGCACCTCGAGCACGCCGATCTGGGCAATGCCGCGGGCTCCGCCGCCCGACAGCACCAATCCGATACGCGGGCGGCGCGGCTCTCCCGGCCGCAACGCGCCCGAATCGACGACATAAACGCCGGCGGGCAGCGCCGGGCGGCAACGCACCGCCGCGGAGGGACAGACCGAGTCCGTTGGCGCCGTGGCGCGCACGGCGGGCGCCAGCCACAGGCAAGCCACTAGACCCAGCATCCCGAGCCGAATGCCGGCCGTCTCCGAGCGCTTCATTCAGTGTTCCGGCGAGAAAAGGCGTCGATGCGGGCTAGGATATCAGCATGCCACCCCATCCCGTCCGCGAGGGACGGCAGCGGGATACGGCAGGCCCGATGCGGTAGGATATCAGGCTCCATGACGTATCTGCTGTACGCCGCACTCCCCTATATCCTCTCGCTGGTCTTGATCATCCACTGCATCAAGACCGGCCGCAGCTGGATCTGGGTCTTCGTGATGTTGTTCCTGCCGCTGCTGGGGGCTCTGGCCTACACCGCGGTGGAGATCCTGCCGGACCTGGTGCGCGGTCGCTCCGGGCGCCGCGCCGCGCGCGGGCTAAAGAAAGCCATCGATCCGTTCGGGGATCTGCGCCGGTTCCAGCAGGAAGCCGAGCTCACCGGCAACGTGGCGAACCGCCAGCGCTATGCCGATGAGCTGGCCCGGCACGGCCGCTACGCCGAGTCGGCCGAGCAGTACCGCCAGACGCTGACCGGCCTGTACGAACACGACCCGAATCTGATGCTCGGCCTGGCGCGCGCGCAGTTCGGCAATGGCGAAGCGTCGGCCGCCCGCGCGACCCTTGAAGCGCTCATGCAGCACAATCCGCAGTTCAACTCTCCGGAGCGGCACCTGCTGTATGCGCGGGCGCTCGAAGCCGAGGGCAGCGTGCAGCCCGCGCTGGAAGAGTATCGCACCCTGGCGCACGCCTACCCCGGTGCCGAGGCGGCGGTGCGCTACGCGCAGCTTCTGGAGCGGCAGGGACAGCGGGAGGAAGCACGCAAGGTGGCGCGCGAGCTGCTCGAGCAGGCGCGCCTGGCGCCCTCGCACTATCGACGGGCACAGCGCACCTGGCTCGACGAGGCCGCGCGCCTGCTGTGACGCTCGCCGGGAGTGTGCCGGCTCCGGAACGTGCGCACGATCGTCTGGCGATTCACGGCCTCTGACGCCCCGCGCGGCGCATCGCCGAACGGCCCAACACGACGCCAAACTCCTTCTCGCCCTCTCCGTGGGCGAGCGCCTCGAGCATCGTGTCACGCATGAGGCTCGCGAACGGCATCGGGGCGGTCACCGCCTCAGCCGCCGCAAGCGCCAACCTCACGTCCTTCAACCCCAGCCGCGCCGTGAATCCCGCCGGCTCGTCGCCGGCCGCCGCGATCAGCCGCCCGTAGCCCTGATACACCGGCCCGGGGAAGAACGTCTGGCTCACCAGCTCGAACAACCTGCCCGGCTCGATGCCGTAGCCGCTGCCGAGCGACGCCGCCTCGCCCATCGACTCGATGGCCGCGGCTAGCATGAAGTTCATGGCGAGCTTGACGACGTTCGCCTGAGCGGCGCGCTCGCCAAACCGCCAGGTCCGCTGCCCGATCACGTCCAACAGCGGCTGCACGCGATCCAGATCGGCCGCCGGACCGGCCGCGACGATGTTGAGCTTGCCCGCCGCCGCGACGTCCGGCCGACCCAGGACCGGCGCGGCGATGTAGCCGCAGCCCTGATCGCCGAGCGCGGCGGCGAGCTCGTCGCTGAGATCCGGCAAGATGGTGGCCATGTTGACATGCACGGTGCCCGGCTTGGCCGGCAGCGCAGCCTCGAGCAGCACCTCGCGCACCGCCCGATCGTCGCTCAGAATGGAGAACACCACCGGCGCGGCGCACGCCTCGCGCGCGGTCGCGACCGCCGTCGCGCCCTGCTCGCCGAGCCGGCGGGCCGGCTCCGGGGAACGATTCCATACCGTCACCGCATGTCCCGACGCGATCAGCCGCGCGGCGATGGCGCCGCCCATGTTCCCCAGGCCGATGAATCCGATGTTCATGATCCGCCTCCGTTGATTCGCTACACCTCATGCTAGCATCGCGTCCATCCAGCGGGATCCGAGACGGGCGCGTATGAGTCCCAAGCCCCCAACCGAGCCGGTCCGCGCGGGTTCTGCCGCATCGGCCGAACTCGCGACAGTGCTCGAGGCACGATCGCACGATATCGGCGGATTGACGGTCGGGCGGGTCCTGCCCTCGATGGCGCGCCGCAGGGTCGGTCCCTTCGTTTTCTTCGATCACATGGGCCCGGCGATGCTGCCGGCCGGCGGCGGCCTCGACGTCCGACCGCATCCGCACATCGGGCTCGCCACGGTCACGTATCTGTTCGAGGGCGAGATCATCCATCGCGACAGCCTCGGCTCGCATCAGCCGATCCGGCCCGGCGACATCAATTGGATGACCGCCGGCGCCGGCATCGTGCACTCCGAGCGCACCGCCCCTGAGCAGCGCCTCCGGGGCGCACGCTTGAATGGTCTGCAGCTGTGGATCGCACTGCCCGCCCCGCACGAGGAGACGGCCCCGCAATTCCATCACCACGCGGCCGAAACGCTGCCCACCCTCGAGCGCGCCGGCGCCGAGGTCCGGCTCCTCGCCGGCGAGGCCTACGGACGCCGCGCGCCCGTCAAAACCTTCTCCCCACTGTTCTATGCCGATGTCTCGCTCCTGGCCGGAGCGCAGTTTCCCGTCACCGACGAGTACACCGAGCGGGCCGCCTACGTCGTGGCAGGCGATGTCACGTGCGCCGGCGTGCGTGCCGGTCCCGGTCGGATGCTGGTGTTCGCCGCCGGGGCGGCCATCGGGCTGAGCACCCCCACCGGCGCCCGGGTCGTGCTGATCGGCGGCGAGCCGGTGGGTGAGCGCTACGTCTATTGGAATTTCGTCGCAAGTTCCCTGGAGCGCATCGAGAAAGCCAAGCGCGACTGGCGCGAGGGCCGCTTCCCGAAAGTACCGGGCGACGATCTCGAGTTCATCCCGTTGCCCGAGTCGAGCTGACGGCGGGCACGTGGTACACGAACTCGCGCTGGACTTCCCCGCCATCGAGGCCGCACGCCGCCGGCTCGACGGCGTGGCGCACCGCACACCCGTGCTCACCTCGTCGACCGCGGACGCGCTGACCGGCGCTCGCCTCTACTTCAAGTGCGAGAACTTCCAGCGCATGGGCGCGTTCAAGTTCCGCGGCGCCTACAACGCCGTGGCCCGGCTCGATCCGGCGCACCGAGCCGCGGGGGTGGTCGCCTACTCTTCGGGCAACCACGCCCAGGCGATCGCGCTGGCCTGCCGGCTGCTCGGCAGCCGCGCGGTCATCGTGATGCCGCGGGATGCCCCGCGCGGCAAGCTCACGGCCACGCGCGAGTATGGCGGCGAGGTCGTGCTCTACGATCGCTATGGCGAGGACCGCGAGGCGATCGGCCGGCGCCTCGCCGCGCAACGGGGCCTGACGCTCATTCCGCCCTACGATCATCCCGACATCATGGCCGGCCAGGGCACCGCGGCCTGCGAGCTGATCGAGCAGGCCGGCCCCCTCGATGTGCTGCTGGCGCCGCTCGGCGGCGGCGGACTGCTCTCCGGCAGCGCCGTGGCGGCGCACGCGCTCTGTCCGGGCTGCGCGGTGATCGGGGTCGAACCCGAGGCGGGCGACGACGGCCGCCAGAGCCTGCGCGCCGGGCGCATCGTACACATCGAGACGCCGGACACGATCGCGGACGGTGCCCAGACCCAACATCTGGGGCGGCACACCTTTCCGGTGATCCAGACGCACGTCCACGCGATCGTCACGGCGAGCGACGCGCAGCTGGTGGCCGCCATGGCGTTCTGTGCCGAGCGGATGAAGATCCTCATCGAGCCGACCGGAGCGCTGGCGGTTGCGGCCGCATTCGGCGGCGAGCTCGATATCCGCGGACGGCGCGTCGGGATCATTCTCTCCGGCGGCAACATCGACCTCGAGCGCCACGCGGCGCTGCTCGCGAGAATTTCGCGCGAGGGCGTACCCCTACGGCCCACCGGCGGCGGCGGGTAAGTCCGGCCGGACGCGCGCCGCGCGCGGATCGGGCACCTGCTGCGTGATGCAATGGATTCCGCCGCCGCCGAGCAGGATCTCGCGCGCCGGCACGCCGAGCACCTCTCGATCGGGACAGGCCCGCCGCAGCGTCTCGGCCGCCTGCCCGTCGGTACGCGGGTCGAGCAGCGGCATCACGATGCCGCCGTTGGCGAAGTAGAAATTCACGTAGCTCGCCGCCAGGCGCTCGGCCGCGCGGCGCGGCTTGCACGACGCGCTCGGCCGGATGCCGCGCGCTTCCGCCGCGGTCATGTACAGCGGCCCGGGCATGGGCAACTTGATGATCTCGAGCCTGCGGCCGAGCGCATCGCGCGCCGCGCGCAGACGCTCCCCCGCCGCCCGCGAGCGCTCGTATTGCGGATCGGCGCGATCGTCGGTCCAGATCAGACAGACCCGGCCCGGCCCGAGGAAGCAGGCGAGATTGTCGATGTGCCCGTCCGTCTCGTCGTTGTACACCCCCAACCCGAGCCAGATGCAATGCCGCACACCCAGATAGTCGCGCAGCACCGCTTCCATGCGCTCGCGGGTCATCCCGGGATTGCGGTTCGGGTTCAGGACGCACTCCTCGGTGAGCAGCGCCGTGCCCTGCCCGTCCACGTGAATCGCGCCACCCTCGATCACGATCGGCGCGCGGTAGCGGGCGCGGCCTTCGTGCGCGAGCACCTCGATGGCCACCCGC
>JAJZZR010000188.1 GCA_021797465.1 Pseudomonadota bacterium
CTTGAAGGCCGGTGTGTGGTTCCGCCGCGTTCGTCTGGTCATGCTCTCTCCTGATCCGCGGCATCCTCGCCGCTGTCAGGCAGAAAATCCACTCATCCCCCTGTCCAGATTCCCCAGGCCAGATCTGAACCCAAGCCAGCGCGACGGATCACCGAACCCTGGCGGATCGCCATGAAGGCCAGGCTGGAGACCGAAGATGCCAAAGCCCTCTACAAACTGCGCAAGCAGACCGTCGAACCCGTGTTCGGGATCATCAAAAGCGCGATCGGGTTCACCCGGTTCCGGCTGCGCGGCCTGCGAAAAGTCGCCACCGAGTGGACCCTGATCGCTCTGGCCTACAACTGCAGGCGCATCCGGCGCCTGCAGTTGGCCTGACTGGGTGGCCGCATCGCCATCGGTGAAAAGTCCGGCCGTAGGCGATGACCCGAACCCGACAGGCTGCTAGCCCCCCAAACGTTCCTCTCGCGCTTTAGCCGTGGGTTTTTCTCACATAACATGCGGGTCTTGAATTATATCCGCAATTGTCCATTATGTACCTTAAATATAGACGGCCGCTTCAAGGGCGATATCAGAGATGTCCGTTCATCATAGATCTGTGGGGAGGGCTATGATACCGATAGAAGCATCATGCGAAACATCCGCCCGATCGGGCTCGTTCCAAGGCATCGCGAATCTCCCCAAGTTGTTGCAAACGCAGGGAATCAAGAGCCGCGAGGCCGGTCAACCGAATTTTAGGTCAGATGGGGTGATTGGGGTCTTAGGCTCCCCGCGCGGATGAGTGCCGACCCGCAGTCGTTCCGGGATAATTTTTCCTGCTTGACCGGCCATTCGCCAATGCGGTGGCAGCGTCGTCTGTTCGACCGCCTTATCAACGGGAAAACTCCCGCTGTGCTTGATCTACCTACCGGTCTCGGAAAGACCTCAGTGATGGTAATCTGGCTCCTCGCCCGCGCCCTCGCGGGGGAAGACGCCCTCAAGGCGATTCCGCGTCGGCTGGTCTATATTGTTGACCGGCGCGCCGTTGTCGATCAGGCGACGGAAGAGGCTGAAAAACTGCGCCAGGCATTAAACAGCGATGCCGCGCACCTCAAGGGTCCGCTTGGGCTGAGCAACGGCACGCTTCCCATTTCGACGCTGCGCGGCGCGCATGTCGACAACCGCGAATGGCTCGACAATCCCGCGGCTCTGGCGATTATAGTCGGAACAGTCGACATGATCGGCTCGCGGCTTCTGTTCGAGGGCTACGGCGTCTCTCGCAAGATGCGGCCCTATCACGCCGGTCTGCTCGGCACGGATACGTTGATCGTTCTCGACGAAGCGCACCTCGTTCCGCCGTTCGAGGCATTGCTTTGGCGGATTGCAGACGGCGCGGAGCAGTTCGGTTCCTGCGCCGAGTCCGATGCTAGGCTCGTTCCGCCCTTCAAGCTGCTGCCGCTGTCGGCCACGGGGCGCGCTCAACCGGCCTCCGATAGCGGCGCAGCGACGAGCGCGTTTCGTCTCGAAGCCGAGGATTTAGACGACCCGATCGTCAAAGATCGCCTTTCTGCGAAAAAGACCGTCGGCTTCGTCAATATTGACGGCGATAAGAGCGTGCTCGCCGAGGCATTGGCGCAGCAGGCGTGGAAGCTTTCGGAGAAAGGCGGCAAGCCCATCCGATCTCTTATCTATTGCGACAGCCGCGCGGTGGCCGAAAAGGTTAAAGCCGAGCTCAACAAGCTCTCTGCGCCCGAAAAAACGAGGGCCGACCCTAAGGCTGATACAGAACTGTTCGTCGGCGCTCGACGCGTCAAGGAGCGTAAAGAGGCAAAAGCATGGCTAGAGAATCATGGCTTTCTTGCTGGCTCGCCACCGCCGGCGAAACCGGCATTCCTGATTGCAACATCGGCGGGCGAGGTGGGCATAGATCTCGATGCTGACGACATGGTTTGCGACCTCGTCCCCTGGGAGCGGATGGTGCAGCGGCTTGGCCGCGTGAACCGGCGCGGGCAAGGCAATGCGACAATTGCAGTCGTTCATGGCGATGAACCGAAGCCGAAGAAACCGGATGCACCAACGGATCAGGAATTGCGCCAAGCCATCGCCTTCCGTTCGCTTTCAGTGCTCAAAGAGCTTCCGAATGTCGAAATCGGAAGAGATGCAAGCCCCGGGGCGCTACGCGAACTGAAGCTGCACGCTGAGACGGACAAGGCGCTTCGGGAGAAAATCGACGAGGCGACAACGCCTGAACCGTTGCATCCAGCGCTAACGCGCGCGCTCGCCGATGCCTGGTCGATGACCTCGCTCGAACGGCACACCGGCCGGCCCGATGTGGCACCCTGGCTGCGCGGTTGGGTGGAGCCTGATAGTCAGACCATCGTCATCTGGCGCACCTATTTGCCGGTACGGGAGGGCTCAGCTGATTGGCCGCGAACATCCGCCGAAAAGAAGGAAGTGGAGGCATTCTTTGAGGCGGCGCCCACTCGTGAGAGTGAAAAACTCGAGACGGAAACGTATCGCGTAGCCGACTGGCTTCAGGACCGCGCCAAGGCGCTCCTCAAACCTCAACAGGATGTCGACGGCGAGCAAACCGTAGATGCCGTTCCCCCTGACGGGACAGATGACGTCGATGCACGCGAAGCCGCGACGCAGCCGGCCACGCCGCAGACGACACCATTGCACAGTTGGGATGTCGTTCTATTTGTCCTATTGCCGGATGGAAGTTATGCGGCCCATTACACGCTCGGCCGGTTGGCGGCTGAGCGCAAGGGCAAGGAGAAAGAAAACTTCATCAGTGGGTTCGTCGGGAAAATTCTCATCGTGGATGCCCGGATCGGGGGCCTGAACAATGGCGTTCTGGACAGCAAAAAAGGTGATGGCTTCCCGGCTGCCGATACCGATAAAGGCTGGAGTGAAGACGCAGGATTTCGTGTGCGGCGGGCCGTATCTGAAGGGTACGAGAGCAAAGAGGACGATTGGCATTTCGAGGATGATTTCGTTCTTCGTGCAAATGGCGACGGCGATGCGGAGGAGTGGCTTGTCATCGAGCATTACAGGAGCGCCGCACAATCGGAGGATGCCCGTTCTGTTTCCCGGCCTCAGGAGCTTGGCCAGCATCAAAGCTGGGCGGAGCAGAAGGCCGGGGACATTGCGAGCAAGATCGGCCTTTCCGGTCCTGCCGCCGAAGCGCTGGCGGTTACCGCGTTCCTGCACGACGAAGGAAAAAGGGCGTCCCGTTGGCAACGCGCCTTCCGGGCTCCGCATGAAAAAGACGAGGCGGGTGCTTACAAGATTTTCGCCAAAACGCGTGGCCCCATAAACCAGCAAATCCTCGATGGCTACCGGCACGAGTTTGGATCGCTGGCCTATACGAACGCTCACGCCAGGTTCAAAGCTTTGCCGGAGGAGTGGCGCGATCTCGTCCTGCATTTGATCGCTGCACATCACGGGCAGGCGCGGCCGTTGATCGCAACGCGCGGCTGTGAGGACGCGCCGCCTTCAGCGCTCGAAGAGCGCGCCCGCGAGGTCGCGCTGCGCTTCGCAAGGCTTCAGAAGCGCTGGGGACCGTGGGGCCTGGCATGGTGGGAGGCGCTGTTGCGCGCCGCCGACCAGCAAGCCTCGCGTGACAACGACAAAGGTTTGGCCGCTTCGCGTGGGGAGGGAAAATAATGGCCGAAGCCGCGCTTCCCGTCGATCTGCTCAATCCCGGCCAGGTCTTCGCTTGCCTGGGCTTCATGGAGGCGGCGGAAATTCTGTGCGGCCCCTGTGAGGGGAAGTTTGCTTACGATGGCGCCGGTTCTTCGGGCAGCTTCGTGTTGAGTGTGGACGGCCCGCAAGATCCTGTATCGGAAACCTTGCGTTTTCTTGCCGGCGCGGAAGCGCGGGCAGTCGCTCCACATAACGCTAATCTCTCCACAGAGAAATGGGATGTCGAAACGCTTCAATCCGGCACTTTCGCCTTTCCTTGTGCCACACCGGACGCACCTGCTGCATTGCCAATACTCCTCGCGAATGGACAGCATTCGATACCGATCGAACATTGGGCTGATGGCTCGGACCGGGACAATATGAAGTTCTGGGCTGGCGCCGGAGGTTATCCAGGAGCCGCTCTTGCGCGGGATGCTCTGAATCTGATTCACAACCTCGGCGACAATGCGCTTGCCGCCGCAGCAAGAGACCCGTTCAATATTTCCGCCCCGCAATCGAGCAGCTTTCGGTTCGATTGGCGGCGGGACTACATCCCGCTCGATGCCGGCTTTTCACCCAATGAACACGGCGGCATCGAAATGGTGGGCTACCCGCTCGTCGAACTGCTTGCCGCCATCGGGATGCAGAACGCCCGTCCGGCACGTATAGAAGCGCGCAACAAGCTAGCCTATCGCTACGGCGTGTCGAGCGCCATGCTGCCGACAGTCTTCGTACGCGCCGTTCTTGGCAGCGAAAGCCTCGGATTCCCCATTCGTTTGTTCCGCATGCGCCTTGGATGGCCCGGCCAGGAAGGCCAAGCGCGCTGCATCATCGACGCCCAGGAGGAGCCCAGACCATGACGGAAGCAAATGCCATTACGCGCGATCTAATCAATTCGTGGGCAGACAATCCGAAAGGCCCCGTCGCGTTGACCTGCAAGCAGAAACTCCTTCCGGTCGAGGGCGAGGGCGGCGTGATCTTTCCTCCCACCTATGCCGACATCGGCTACAACATCGACACGCTGTCGGACGGCACGAAGGTCGCTGCCATCGATAGCGTGGGCAGCCAGGCCAATCGGATGGAGCCGATCTTCAAGGCGGCTAAGTCGGGCGAGGCGGAAAATCCACTGGCCAAGCTGGTTCCGCAAATCGACATCGCCTACGGCAACGAGAAGACCGTCTCGATTCTTGAAGCTGGCCACCGACTGGGGGATGCGGTGATCCGTTCCTCGGAATTGAAGAACGAAGCGCAAGCTGCGTTCAAGCTGTTTCTCGACACAGGTGACGCGTCGAAGCTGGCCAAGCTCGCGCCGACCTCTCTGGTCTTCGGAGTTTGGGATTCGCGCGATACGCAGGCAAAGTTTCCCCGGCTGGTTCAGTCGGTCATCCGCGCTTGGGATGTGGACGAGCTGCGTCGTTCGGCGCAGTATAACCCAGCGCTGGACTATGCTGCCCTCGAAGTCTTCTCGGAAGAGGACAAACAGAAGGCGGAAGGCAAGGCCGAAAGTCCGCTCGCGCAACGCGGCTTCGTGCACGTGCCGGCAACGGGGGCTCATGGCGGCGTTGTTGCTCGCGGCACCATTGAGCGCACCATCACGGTCAATCTCGTAGCTCTGCGCAAGCTCGACGGCGAGAACGCGCAAAGTCTGAGACGGTATATTCTCGGCCTCGCATTGGTAGCGGCAACCGAGCCACTCGACGGCTTTCTGCGCCAAGGCTGCTTGCTTGTGCCCGACGAGAAAACGCCTGCGGAATGGGTTGCCGTTGCGCGCGACGGTGTTCGCACGTCCGTCGGACTCTCGACCGCTGTCACCATCGATTACGCCGAGGCCGCGGCGAATAAGTTTGGCGTAGGACCAAACCGACCCGTTGCCTTCAAGAAAGAACGGGCACAAGCCGATTTGAAAGAACTCGATAAAAAGAAAGAGAAGAAAGCGAAAGGCACGGTTTAATCTATGCCCGGCCTTCTTATCTCCATCCGCTTTCATGACGGCCGCTATCACGGCAGCGGCGAATGGCCGCCATCGCCCGCCCGCCTGTTTCAGGCGCTGGTCGCAGGCGCCGCCCGGGGGGAAAACCTCTCGCAGCACGAAGTAGCTGCGTTCGAATGGCTCGAAAGCCTGGATGCGCCGCTGATCGCGGTGCCGTCGGCCTTCAAGGGGCAGCTGTTCAGGAACTTCGTTCCCAACAACGATCTCGATGCGATGGGTGGCGATCCGAAGCGGATCGGCGGAATCCGTACCGCCAAGGCCGTTCGCGCCTATACTTTCGATACTGCCCAGCCGCTGCTCTACGCATGGACGTTCGAGCCAGATGCGGACGCCGAGCGCCATGCGCGCGCGATCTCCGAGATAGCCGACAACTTTTATCAATTGGGCCGCGGCGTCGACATGGCCTGGGCGACTGGCGAGGTTGTCGACGAAGTAGACGCTCGCCTTCGCGCGAATGGTGGCGTTTCGTGGCGTCCCAACCGAGGGGGCAGCGGCGCTGAGCTTTCCTGTCCTCGCCCTGGTTCGCTGGCGAGTTTGGCGAAACGTTTCAAAGCGATGCGCCAGCGGTTCAGGACAGTCGGAGCGGGCAAGAAGACCAGTCTGCTTTTTGCGCAAGCACCGAAACCAGACTTCAGGCAGGTTCGATACAATAGCCCATCTGCATTTCTTCTCTTCGAGATCAGGAACGCCGATGGTTTCGTGCCGCAGCCCCTTGAGTACGCCGTTGCGTTAACGGAAAAGGTCAGGGATTTGGCCGTGAAGCGGCTGAAAGCTTCGGCATGGCGGCGGGACGATCCGAAGCGGGAAGCCTTGGCCGACAAAATCTTTATCGGCCGCGATTCACAGGAAGCCGACAAGGCGCGCCGCATCCGCATCGCGCCGCTACCGTCTATCGGCCATGCCCAAACGGAACGCTCGATCCGACGCGTGCTCGTTGCCGTGCCGCCGGACTGTTCCATCACGACCAGCGATGTCGCCTGGGCGTTCTCTGGTCTTGCGCTCGGTTTCGATCCGGAAACCGGCGAGGTGCCGGATGATGGCGCGGAACTGGTTTCGGCCGACGACCGCAAGATGCTCGTACATTACAGCGTCGAAGACGCTGAACCCGCGCGTCTCTGGCGTACCGTCACGCCTGCGGCCTTGCCAGAGCGCGCCGCGCGGCGGCGGATCGACCCCCGCCGGATACGCGAAGAGGCGAAGGGCGGCGCCGAACGTCTGCGCGAGCACGCGGCAGCGGAATGGGCCGTGCGACAGACGCTACGCCATGCGGACATCGGCGTATCCGTGCAGGCGGTCCGCGTGCAGCGTGAGCCTTTCGAGGCCAGAGGGAAACGCGCGGAAG